>CAZFTZ010000114.1:0-2630 GCA_964521875.1 uncultured Cellulomonas sp.
ACCGCGCGGACTACCGGTACGTGCTCTTGCTCGGCTCGATGGCCGCCCTCGGCGCCTTCTCGACCGACATGTACCTGCCGTCGCTGCCGGACGTCGCCCGCGACCTGCACACCTCCGCAGCCGCCGCGCAGCTCACCATGACGGCGATGATGATCGGCAACGCCGTCGGGCAGCTGGTCATCGGCCCGATCTCCGACCGGTTCGGTCGTCGGGCGCCGGTGCTGGTCGGGGTGGCGATGCACGTGGTGATGTCGGTGCTGTGCGCGGTGGCACCCTGGATCGGGCTGCTCGTCGGGCTGCGGGCGGCGCAGGGGTTCTTCAACGCGGCCGCGAACGTGGTCGCGACCGCCGTGATACGCGACCGGTTCGTCGGCGCGGACGCCGCCAGGCTGATGTCTCGGCTGATGCTGGTCATCGGCGTCTCCCCGCTGTTCGCGCCGTCGCTCGGCGGGGTGATCGCGGGGGAGTGGGGCTGGCGCGCGGTGTTCCTGGCGCTGGCGTTGTTCGGCGTGGGGCTGTTCGTCGTCGTGCTGCTGACGATGCCGG
Organism: uncultured Cellulomonas sp.; assembly: GCA_964521875.1. GTDB lineage: Bacteria > Actinomycetota > Actinomycetes > Actinomycetales > Cellulomonadaceae > Cellulomonas. The sequence continues at coordinate 547 of CAZFTZ010000114.1, forward strand.
AGACGCTTCCGCCGCATCGCCGCCGTCCGGGCGGGCTGCGCGTCGCGGCCAACGGCTACCGCGCGCTGCTGCGGGACCGGCGGTTCGTCGGGCTGGCCGCACTGCCTGGGCTCGGGTTCGCGGTACTGATGGCGTACGTGGTCGGCTCGCCGTTCGTGCTGCGCGACGGGTACGGCCTGTCGGAGAACCAGTTCGCGCTGATCTTCGCCGTCAACGGCATCGGCCTGGTCGGCGGAGCGCAGGTGAACGCAGCGCTGGTGCACCGCGTCGCGCCGCTGCGCATCCTGCGGACCGTCCAGCCGCTGCTCGTCGGGCTGACCGTGGTGCTCGTCGTGCTCGGGGTGACCGGTGCGGGCGGCCTGCCGGCGCTGCTCGCCGTGCTGTTCTGCACCATCTCGATGATCAACCTCGCCGGGCCCAACGCCAATGCGCTCGCGCTGTCACGGCACGGCGAGGTCGCCTGGACCGCCGCGGCGGTGAGCGGGTCGCTGCAGACGTTCCTCGGCGGCGTCGTCACGCCGCTGTCCGGCCTGCTCGGCGGGGACGCGAGGGCGATGACGGGCGTCATGGTGACCGCGGCGGTCGTCGGGCTCGTGGTGCTCGCGGTGACGACGCCGGCCTTCCGGCGCACCCGCGAGACCGAGGCGGCGATCAACCCGGTCCCGTAGCCATCCGGCGCGCCCCGCGTCGCGAACTGTGACGGGCCTGTCCTCTCGGCCGGCCCGGAACCTCTCGCGAAGGAGAGCGTCATGGCAGTCCTCAAGCACCCCTTGCGGCTCGCGTCGCTGGGCGTCGTCGCCGCGCTCGCGGTGGCCACGCCGACCGCGGCGAGCGCCCACGGCACCGGCCGGTCCGACGACGGGCACGGCACCGGTGACCTCGTGTTCGTCCAGACCGCCGAGGCGAGCGGCAACACCGTCGTCGAGCTCGAGCGCACGCGTGGCGGTGGTCTCGTGCAGCGTGGGGAGTTCCCCACCGGCGGCGTCGGCGGCACGCTCGACGGCGCGGTCGCGGACCAGCTCGCCTCCCAGGGCTCGTTGACGTACGACGAGCGGTCGCGGCTGCTGTACGCGGTCAACGCGGGCAGCGACACGATCACCGTGTTCGCCGTGCAGGGCGACCGGCTGGTGAGGAAGCAGGTGATCGGCTCCGGCGGCCAGTTCCCGGTGAGCGTCGCGGCGCGCGACGGGCTGGTCTACGTGCTCAACGCGCGCGGTGGCGGCTCGGTCCAGGGCTTCGTCCAGTCCGGCGGCCGGCTGACGGCGGTGCCGACGTGGCACCGTGACCTCGGCTTCGACCCGACGGCATCGCCCGAGTTCGTCAGCACGCCCGCAGAGGTCGCGTTCACGCCCGACGGGCACACGCTGGTCGTCTCCACCAAGGCCGACGGCAACAGCGTGCTGGTGTTCCCGCTCGGCTTCCGCGGCGCGCTCGGCGAGCCGGTGACGAACACGAACGTCGACGCGGTCCCGTTCGGGTTCGTCTTCGACCGTTCCGGCAACCTGGTGCTCGCCTCGGCCGGCGCCGGCACGATCTCGACCCACCGGATCCAGCAGGGCGGCTCGCTGCGCACCCTCGACACCGAGGTGACCGGCGGCGCCGCGGTGTGCTGGGTGACCGGCGCGGACGGGGTGTTCTACGTCTCCAACACCGGCAGCGACACGCTGTCGATCTACACCGAGTCCGGCCGTGGCGACCTCACCAAGCGCGGTGACGTCGCGACCGGCGGTGGGCCCGTCGACTCCGCGGTGTCGTCGGACGGCGACTTCCTCTACGTCGAGACCGGCGTGGGCGCAGCCGTCGACGTGTTCCGGATCGGCCCGCACGGGTCGCTGACGAAGACGGCGACCGTCCCGGTGGCGGGGCTGGCCGCCGGGCAGGGGCTCGTCGCGCTCTGACGGCGACGGCCCGACGAGCCCGGGGTCCGTGTCCGCCGGTTCGGACGCGGACCCCGGGTCGTCTCGACCGCTCAGAGGGCTGACGACAGCCCGGCGAGCCGCTCGGCGGCCCGCGCCAGCACGTCCTCGCGCTTGACGAACGTGAATCGCAGCCACGACGCCAGCGCGCCGGCCGTCACCGACCCC
>CAZFTZ010000115.1:0-7065 GCA_964521875.1 uncultured Cellulomonas sp.
CACCTCGAGTACACCGAGGTGCTGGAGCGCGTCGAGCACGACGGCGACCTGCTCGCCGCGCTGACCGCCGGCCACCTGGGCCGGCTCGAGCCGACGCCGGTACACCTGGCGAAGCTCGAGGCGTACAACGCGAAGCGCGACCCGATGAAGACCCCGGAGCCGTTCGACGAGGGCACCGCCGGTCCGCGCACCGACGGCGCACCGACGTTCGTCATCCAGGAGCATCACGCCCGCCGGCTGCATTTCGACTTCCGGCTGGAGCACGAGGGCGTGCTCGTCTCCTGGGCGCTCCCCAAGGGCGAGCCGAAAGACGCGAAGCAGAACCACCTCGCGGTGCAGACCGAGGACCATCCGATGGCCTACGGAGGTTTCGAGGGCACGATCCCGAAGGGCGAGTACGGCGCGGGGACCGTGACCATCTGGGACCGCGGCACGTACGAGAAGGAGAAGTGGCGCGAGGGCCAGGAGGTGATCGTCACCCTGCACGGCGAGAAGCACGGCACCCGCCGGCTCGCCCTCATCCGCACCGGAAAGGGGGACGACGAGAGCTCCTGGCTGATCCACCGCACCAAGGACCAGCCGTCCGACGAGGACGGCGAGGCCCCCGACGAGTCCCGTAGGGACACCGACGAGGCCACCGCGCCGCCGGACGAGCACGTCGCCCCCGCCGCCCACGAGGACCCCGGCGGCCGCCAGGGCGGCCGCGCCCCCGACCTCGTCGTGCCGCCCATGCTCGCCTCCCTGGCCACCGCCGGCGAGCGTCGCGAACTGGCGGAGGACCCGCACCGCCGCCAGGCTCGCTGGGCGTTCGAGATGAAGTGGGACGGCTACCGCGCGATCGCCGTGGTCGAGGCGGTCGACGGCGGCCGGCGGCTGCGGCTGCTGTCCCGCACCGGCCAGGACCTCACCGCGACCTACCCCGAGCTCGCCCCGCTCGCCGACCAGGTCATCGGCGACCTGCCGGTCGTGCTCGACGGCGAGATCGTCGCACTGGACCCCGCCGGCCGCCCGGACTTCCGGCGGCTGCAACGGCACACCGGCACGGTGGACCTCATGGTGTTCGACGTGCTGCGCGTCGGGTCGCGGTCGCTGCTCCGCGAGCCGTACGACGAGCGCCGGCAGGTGCTGGCCGAGGTGCTGGCGGAGGGCGGCCCGATCCATCTGCCGCCGGCGTTCGACGGTGACGTCGAGGCGGCGCTCGCCACCTCGAGGAGGCTGCGACTCGAGGGCGTGATGGCCAAGCGGCGCGACTCCACCTACACCGCGGGCCGGCGCTCCCGGCAGTGGCTCAAGCTGAAGCACACCCGCACCCAGGAGGTCGTCGTCGTCGGCTGGCGGCCGCTGCACGCCGGAGAGCCGCGGGTCGACGACCGCTTTGCCGGATCCCTGCTGCTCGCAGTGCCGGGCCCGGACGGCACGCTGCGGTACGCCGGGAAGGTGGGCACCGGGTTCTCCGACGCCGACCGCCGCGACGTCGCCAAGCGGCTGTCGTCGATCGAGCGCAAGACCGCGCCGCTCGACGGCGTGCCGAACGTCGAGGCGCGGTACGCGCGCTGGGTCCGGCCGGAGCTCGTCGGCGAGGTGGAGGCCGCGGAGTGGACGGCGGACCCAGCCGCCGACCCCGAGGCCCGGCTGCGGGCGCCGTCCTGGCGCGGCTGGCGCGAGGACAAGCGGCCCGACGAGGTCGTCGTCGAGATCTGACCGGCTGCTCTACTCCGGTGCCGACACGGTCGACGTGAGCTCGTCGGGGTACACGACGTCGATCTCGGCGATCGTCGGCGGGAAGTCCTTGCGGTTGTTCGTGAGGAAGCGGTCGGCGCCGGACGCCACGGCCGTGGCGAGGTGCGCGGCGTCCGCAGCGCGCAGGCCGTAGGAGACGGCGAGAGCGAGCGCGAGGCGTGCCGTCGGCTCGTCGAGGGCGCGCAGCTCGAGTCGGCTGAGCAGGCTGACCAGCGATGCCGTCTCGGCGGAGTCGGGGTCGTCGCGCATCGGCTTCGTCAGCACCTCGGCCAGCAGCAGCACCGACCCGACCCCCGCCGGTTCCGCCCCGGCATCGGCGAAGAGCGCGGCGACCGGCATCCCGAGCGGGTGCCCCTGCGCGGCGGCGTAGATCAGCACGTCGGCGTCGAACGCCGTCAGTGGGCTCATCGCGCCGATCGTCCCGCTCGAACGGCCTCGACCAGCCCGTCGGCCCGCTCAGGCGTGAGCGCCGGGGGCCGGAGCGGCTCGCTGCGTGCCCGCTCGAGCAGGGCGCCGATGCGGTCGGCCCGGCTCCAGGCCTCGGGTGCGCGGTGCGCCTTGAGCACGTCGGGACTCACCAGGACGGCGACCACCCTGCCGTGCCGGGTGATCGCCACCTCCTCGCCGGCCTCGACCCGGTCGAGCTGGGCGGGGAGCGTCTGGCGGGCGGTGCTGGCGCTGATCGTCGGCATGCGCCGATTGTACGACTACGTACAACCGTGTACTCCCCTACGAGCCGAACGGGTCGTGTCGCGACGAGGCGACGTCGAGCGCGATGTCGGCCTGACGAACGAGCTGCACAAGGTTCGCAGGGAAGAACGCGACGGCGCTGGCCTCCAACTCTTCTGCAGGCCACCAGCGCCAGGAGGTCACCGCGTGCCGCTCGAGGTCCGTCCAGCCATCCACGCTGATGTCGACGCCGTCGGTCCGTGCGGCGAAGAAGTGCTCAACCTGGTGGCGACGCACGCCATGATCGAGGAGGTCGAACTCTTGCCGGGCGAGCGGCCCGATGAGACGCAGGCCCGACCATCCCGTCTCTTCGCGCAACTCTCGCGCGGCGGCATCTTCGAGTGACTCCTCCCCCTCGAGCGCGCCGCCGACGGTGAACCAGTACCGCACCGCATCACCCTGGTCCGACGAGTCGCGACCTTCGAACAGAAGCACCCGCGAGGACCGGTCCAGCAAGACCACCCGCGCGCACACCCTCGCCCCGCCGTCCACGGCCGAAACGCTAGCCCTACGGCACGATGCCTCGGACCGGGACCGTCAGCCCGTCTTCTTGCGCCGGCGCGGCGCCGGAGCCTCCTCGCCCTCGTCGGCTCCTCCGCGCTTCGCCTTGGCCTCGGCGACCGACTTGCGCAGCGCCTCCATGAGGTCGATCACCTCGGCACCGCCGCCCTCGGCCTCGGCGCTCTCGCCGAACGTCGACGCGCTGTCCACCGACTCGCCGCGCTCGATCTTCGCGGCGACGAGGGTGCGCAGCTGCTCCTGGTACTCGTCGGTGTACTGCTCGGGACTGAAGTCGGCGGCGAAGCTGTCGACCAGCTGCGCGCTCATCGCCAGCTCGCGGTCGGTGATCGAGACGTCCTCGGACAGCGACGGGAAGTCGGCCTCGCGCACCTCGTCGGCCCACAGCAGCGTCTGCAGCACCAGCACGTCGCCGCGCACCCGCAGCGCCGCCAGGCTGGTGCGCTGCCGCAGCGCGAACTTCACGATGGCGGTGCGATCGGTCTGCTCCAGCGTGCGGCGCAGCAGCACGTAGGCCTTCGTCGACTTGGAGTCCGGCTCCAGGTAGTACGTGCGGTCGAGCATGATCGGGTCGACCTGGTCGCTCGGCACGAACTCGACGACCTCGATCTCACGGTCCCGCTCGGCGGGCAGGCCGGCGAGGTCCTCCTTCGTCAGCACGACGGTGTGCTCGCCGTCGTCGTACGCCTTGTCGATGTGCTCGTAGGGCACCACCTCGCCGTCCAGCTCGCACACGCGCTGGTAGCGGATGCGACCGCGGTCGGCGTCGTGAACCTGGTGCAGAGGCACGTCGTGGTCCTCGGTCGCGCTGTAGAGCTTGACCGGGACGTTCACGAGGCCGAACGTGACGGCCCCTTTCCACATCGCCCTCATAGGACCATAGTCCCCCGTCCCTCGGCGAAGCGCCAGGGAGCCGGGGGACCGTCGCAGGTCAGCGGCTCAGCGCGGGCAGACCCGCGGCCTCACTCGTTGGGCACGCCGGCCGAGACCTGACCCAGCACCGACCCAGGGTCACGCGCCACCGCCAGGTCGCCGAGCGAGACGATGCCGACCACCTCGGTGCCGGAGACCACCGGGAGCCGCCGCACGGTGTGGTGCGCCATGACGCGGGCGGCGTCGGCGAGGTCGTCCTCCGGGGCGATGGTCACCAGGTCCGGGCTGCACGCCTGGCGGACGGGGGTCTGTGGGCCATCCCCGTCGGCCAGGACGCGCACCACGAGGTCACGGTCGGTCACCAGCCCGACGAGGGCGGCGTCCTCGGTGACGACGAGCGCGCCGATGTCGGCGGCGCGCATGAGCTCGGCGGCGTCCCGGACGGTCCGGTCCGCGCCGACGACGATGATGTCCCTGGTCATCACGTCGCTGACAGTGGGTGCCATGGGTCTCTCCTCACGTCCCACGTCGGCCCCGGGTCAGGGGGGGCGCGGCGGCCCGAGGCCGACGGGTTGGGGGCGCCGGCGCGGCGTCAGTGGCCGCGCAGCGCGTGGACCAGCTCGCTCTTGTTCATCGTCGAGCGACCACGGATGCCGATCTGCGCCGCGCGTTCGCGCAGCTTGGTCACGGTCCAGTCGTCGTAGTCGCCGGACCTGCCGCCCTTCGCCGAGACCGAGCGACGACCGCGCGCGGCGCTGGCGTTGGCGATGCGCGCCGACTTCTCCTTGCTGTTGCCCTCCTCGCGCAGGCGCTCGTAGAGCTCCTTGTCCTTGACACTGGGGCCTGGGCTGCGTCCGGGCATGGTGACCTCCTGGTGGTGCGTGATCTCAGTCCGGCTCGACGCGGGAGTCGTGCACCTCGGTGCCCGTGACCGGGTCCACGTGCGTCACCTGGCGGGACGCGATGCCGCGACGCCGTGACAGCGCCACGGACAGGACGATCGCGAGCAGACCGCCGGCCATGAGGATCCAGCCGACCAGGGTGAGGTCGACGCCGTGGATGCCGAGCGACGTCGCGAAAGCGAGCACGGCGCCGACGACGAGCAGGAAGATGCCGAGTCCCACGTACATCTCGGTGCCTCCCGAGACGAGTGCCTCGGGCCGCTGGCCGGACCCTCTGCCACGCTAGCTCCGTCCTCCGCGACCCGCTCGTCGGGCGCTCGTCGGACGCCTGCCCACGCGCCACCGCTCCAGGTGCGGGCCCCGCGCCCGCGTGCCTAGCGTGGAAGGACCGACGCGGGGGGCCGACGAGAGGAGGCACCGAGATGGTCGACACCCTGAACGGCAAGAAGGTGGCGTTCCTGCTGACCGACGGATACGAGGACAGCGAGCTGACGAGCCCGTGGAACGCGGTGCTGGAGTCCGGCGCGACGGCGGCGCTCGTCTCGCCCACGCACGGCACGGTGCACGGCGAGAAGGGCCACGCCCAGGCGGTCGACGTCGACGTGCGCCAGGCGCGGGCCGACGACTTCGACGCGCTGGTGCTGCCGGGCGGCGTCGTCAACGCCGACCATCTGCGCACCGACCCGCAGGCGGTGGCGTTCGCGCGGGCCTTCTTCGAGCAGCACAAGCCGGTGGGCGTGATCTGCCACGGGCCGTGGACCCTCGTCGAAGCCGGGGTCGTCGACGGCCGCACCCTGACGTCCTACCCGAGCCTGCGCACCGACTTGCGCAACGCGGGCGCGCAGTGGGTGGACCAGGAGGTCGTCGTGGACCACGGGCTGGTCTCCAGCCGCACGCCCGACGACCTGCCCGCGTTCGACGCCAAGCTCGTCGAGGAGATCGGCGAGGGCCGGCACGCCGAGCAGACCGCCTAGCGTGCCTCGCGCCCCGCGCGGCCCAAGGTCGCGTCCGGGACGGCCCAGCCCAGCCGCAGTGACAGCAGCCGGAAGCCGACCACCAGCAGCACGACGATCCCCTCGGTGAGCCCGTTGAGCTCCCCGGAGTGCCACAGCGCCGCGGTCAGGCACGCGCCGGCGAGCGCGGGGATCGCGTAGAGCTGGCGGTCGGCCAGCACCAGCGGCACCTCGCTGGTCAGGATGTCCCGCAGCATGCCGCCGCCGATCCCGGTGAGCAGGCCGACGACGACCGACGCGGTGACGCCGGCGCCGGACCCCAGTGCCTTCATGGTGCCCAGCAGCACGAACACGCCCAGCGCGCCGGCGTCCAGCACGACGACCGCGCGCCGGTTGCGAGCCACCCGCGGGTGGAACAGCAGCACCGCCAGCCCCGCCAGCAGCGCGGTGGCGACGTAGCCCCAGCTCGCGATCCCTACCGGCGGGTGGATGCCGATGAGCACGTCGCGCACCACACCGCCCCCCAGCCCGGTCGCCCACGCCAGGACCAGGACGCCGAACACGTCGAAGTCCTTGCGCACCGCGGCCAGTCCCCCGGACAGCGCGGCGACGAACACCCCGCCCTGCTCCAGCCGCGTGTTCACCAGCAGGTGAGCGAGGTCGTCCACGGCGGACATTGTCCACGGCCCGGCCCCTCAGGCCCGGCGCCGTCCCGCCGATGGGCCCGCTGTGACGAGCTTCCAGCGGCTGATGGCCCTGTACTGGTGCCTGCTCCCCTTCGAGCTCGCGTTCACCTGGCTGGACGTCACGCGTCAACGCGCGGTGCCCGGCTCGTCGCGCCGGCTGCGGGCGACGCGCCGCGAGCTGGGGCTGGTGCCCGGCGTCGCCGCCCAGTACGCCGTGGCGTTCGCCGCCGCGCTCGCGCTCGTCGCGCGCTACCACCGGCTGGAGCCGGCCCAGCAGGTGCTCGGGCTGGTCTGCTCGGTGCTGCTGCTGGCGTCCGCGTGGCAGGACGTGCGCCGGATCGGCGACGCGTGGCGCGAGCGCCGGGCCGTTCCGGTCGTCCACAGTTCACGCGTGGTTTGCCAAACGACGGAAACCAGGACAGTGTCGTCGCCGTGGAGCAGCAGGAGTTCGACGGTCTGAACACGGCCGTCCGTACCCTCGGCGAAGAGTTCTTCACGGTGCCACCGGCGGAGATCGCCGCCCTGGTGGCCGCCGAGTACCGCCGCTACGCCGGCCGCCCGGTGCGCGACTTCGTCCCGATGCTCGTCGAGCGCGCGGTGCGCGCCCAGCTGCGCAGCCAGGAGATCCTCAGGGCGTCGTAGCGCGCCGCCCACGAAAGCTGG
>CAZFTZ010000116.1:0-4180 GCA_964521875.1 uncultured Cellulomonas sp.
CGCGCCGAACACCCGGCCGGTCACCGCCGCCAGCGTCGCGGCATCCGCGCCGGCGGCCACGTGGACCACCGTCGTCCCGGCGGGTGCGGCCGCCGCGCCGACGACGAGCACGGCATCCGCGCCGAGCCGCGCGACCTCGTCGGCCACGTCGTCCGCGGGCCCTGCCGCGTGCGGCGACGAGGGCGACGTCGTCGGGCACGGCGCCCCCGCGGGGCACGGTGCCGGGACGAGCAGCAACGGCGCCCCCAGCGCGACGGAGGCGCTCGCCCCGGTCAGCTGCGACGCGGTGTCGTCGACCGCCGCCAGCACCACCACCGGCGCCGCGACGTACAGCGTCCGGCTGAGGGCCACCGCCGCCTGCACCGGGTCGGCGACGTCGACGACCACCGCAGGCGCGGACGGCGCCGTGACACGGAACGCCAGCGGCGTCGGAGTCGGGACCGGGACCGGGGCCGACGAGGACGACGGCGGCACCGGTGGCGGCTGGGTGCCGTCGGTGCAGCCGGTGAGGACGACGGTCGCGAGGAGCGGCGCGAGCCAGTAGACGGCGCACCGCCGCACCCCTCCACCTCCCCCGTCCTCGCAGGTCCGGGTCAGTCTAGGAGCCGGTGGCCGTGACGGACGGGAGGTGAGGGACCAGGATCGGGGCATGGCGATGGCTCGCGACGAGCTCGTCGACAGGGCACGCGGCTACCTCGCCGCCCAGGCGGCCCAGCTGCGCCTGCTGGCGCCGGCGGCCGTGGACGGCGACGACGAGGCGGTGCACGACGCGCGCACCGCGACCCGCCGGCTGCGCGCCGCGCTGACGGTGTGCCGGCCGCTCCTCGACGACGACCCGGCGCTGCGCACCGGGTTGCGCGACGCCGGCCGGGCGCTCGGCGCCGTGCGCGACCCCGGGGTCCAGCTGGCATGGCTGCGCGCCGCGCTGGACTCACGGCCGGACGACGACGCGACGGCACGCGCACGGCTGGAGCAGCACCGGACGACGGCGCGGGAGGCCGGGCTCGTCGGGCTGCGGCGGTTGCTCGGCTCCCAGGAGCACGCCCGGCTGCTCACCGGGCTCGACGAGGTCGTCGCCCGGCAGTGGAAGCCCGACGAGGGCCGGATCGCCCGGCGCACCCGCCGCGAGTGGCGCCGGCTGGACCGCGCGCTGGACGCCGCCGACGAGGCCGGGCCCGACGAGCGGGACGTCGCCCTGCACGCCGCCCGGCGCCAGGCGCGGCGCGCGCGCTACGCCGCGGAGCTCGTCGGCGGCGCGGCGGCGGAGCACAGCGCCGACCTGGCCGCCAGGCTGCAGGACACGCTCGGCGCCCAGCACGACGCGGTGGTGGTGCGCGAGGTGGTCGCGGACGTGACGGCGCAGGCGCACGAGGCGGGCGAGGACGTCTCGGTGTACGCCTGGCTCGCCGAGCTGGCGCGGGAGTCGGCCGACCGCGCGGAGCGCGCCGCACGACGAGCCGCGGCACGGGTGCGGGCGACGAAGCACCGGCACTGGCTGCCCTGAGCAGGCGGCTGGGCGGTCAGATCTCCACGCGGCGGTTGGTGCCGAGCTCGGTGAGGAACGCCGGGCCCGTCGTCGCCAGCTCGGCGGCGAAGTCGTCGGCCCAGGCGGAGAACGGGTTGCGGGCCAGCGCGTCGTTGGCGAAGCGCGGGTCGATCGTCACCTCGGTGACGGCGAAGGCGGGGATCGCCAGGTCCGTCACCGGGCCGCCGCGCTCCACCTCGGCGACGACGAGCGGTGCGTTGCGGCCCGCGAACACGTCGATCACCCAGCCGTCCTCGCCGAGCCACACCGCATGCCGCAGCTTGGCGACGCGCCCGCCGCCGCGGCGCACCAGCTCGACGGCGACCGTCGGGTCGAGCTCGCGCTCCGCCTCGTAGCGGGTGCCGGCGTTCATCGGCCCCTTGACCGTCACCGCGCCGAAGTCGACGGCGTCGACGTGCGCCTCCAGCAGCGCGAGCTCGTCGGCCGCCGGGTCGAGGGTGGCGGGGACGCCGGGTGCCTGGGCCCGGATGCGCACCGCCCAGCCCTCGTCGGACAGCAGGTAGCTCTGCACGATGAGGGTCGGGTTCGCCTCGAGGAGGTTCGCCGGGACGTCCTTCGCGACGAAGCGACGCTCGAACTCGAAGTCGCCGTACCCCTGCTCGCTCATCGCGGCCACCTCCTCGTCGTCGGGCCGCTTTCGAGCCTACGGCCGGGCCGTGCCAGACTCCCGCACATGGACGACGCGCCGCAGCGGTACGCCCCCGACGACCACGTGGGCACCCGGACCCTGCTGGTCGCCGCCGCCTACGTGGTGCTCTGCCGACCCGGCGCGGAGAACCATGAGGTGCTGCTCCAGCTGCGACGCGGCACCGGCTACATGGACGGTCACTGGGCCACGCTCGCCGGGCACGTCGACCCCGGCGAGTCGGTGCACGAGGCGGCAGTGCGCGAGGCGGCCGAGGAAGCCGGCATCGTCGTCGACCCGCAGGACCTGGTGCCGCTGACCGTGCTGCACCGGTTCGAGCGTGGCGGCCCGGCCGTGGAGCAACGCGTCGACGTGTTCTTCTCCACCACGCGCTGGACCGGCGTGCCGACGGTGCGCGAGGCCGACAAGGCGGCCGCGATGGGCTGGTTCCCGATCGACGAGCTTCCGGAGCCGGTGGTGCCGCACGAGCGGCTGGTGCTCGACACCCTCGCCAGCGGCTCCCCCCTTCCGGCGGTCCTGTCGCTGCCCTCCCGTCCTCCGGTCTCCTGAGGTTCCCGGGGCGAGCCGCCCCACCAACCTCAGGAAACCGCGCCGGGTCAGCCGGTGTTCTGCAGGCCGGCGGCGATCCCGTTGACGGTGAGCAGCAGCAGGCGGCGCAGGTCGTCGGCGTGCTCGGGGGTCTCGCCGGTGCGCAGCCCGCGCAGCGCTCGCAGCTGCAGCAGGCTGAGCGAGTCGACGTACGGGTTGCGCAGCTGCACGGCGCGGCCGAGCACCCGGCGATGCTCGAGGATCGCCTCCGACCCGGTGGCGACGAGCACCCACTTCCTGGTGAGCGCCATCTCGTCGAGCACCGCCTGGGCGAGCTCGTCGCGCGCCCCGAGCGCCAGGTAGCGGGCGGCGATCCGCTCGTCGGTCTTCGCCAGCGACATCTCGGCGTTGTCGATCAGCGTGTTGAACAGCGGCCACTCCTGGTAGGCGGTGCGGACCAGGTCCGCGTCGCCCACCGCGTCCAGCCCGGTGCCCAGGCCGTACCAGCCGGCGAGGTTGATCCGTGCCTGCGACCAGGAGAACACCCACGGGATCGCGCGCAGGTCGTCGAGGCTGGAGACCGTCAGGCCACGGCGTGCCGGGCGGGAGCCGATCGGCAGCAGCCCGACCTCCTCCAGCGGCGTCACCTGCGCGAACCACTCCGGGAAGCCCTTGGTGCGCACCAGCGCGTGGAACCGCTCGCGCGAGGCGTCGTCGAGCGCCTTCGCCAGCGCCGCGAACCGGCGGGTGGTGTCCGCGTTGCGCTTCTCCACCGACGGCGCGCCCTGCAGCAGCGTCGCGGCCGTCACCTGCTCGATGTGCCGGGCGGCGATCGTCGGGTCGCCGTAGCGGGCGAAGATCACCTCACCCTGCTCGGTCAGCTTGAACCGGCCGTCGACGCTGCCCGGCGGCTGGGCGAGCAGTGCGCGGTTGGCGGGGCCGCCGCCGCGGCCGAGGGCGCCGCCACGACCGTGGAACAGCGTGAGGATGATGCCGTGGCGCTTGGCCCACGCGGTGATCTCCCGCTGCGCCTGGTCGAGCGCGAGCGTCGCGGACACCGGGCCGACGTCCTTCGACGAGTCCGAGTAGCCGAGCATCACCTCGAGGTGGCGGCCGGTCTGGCTCAGCCGGCGCTGCACCTGCGGCAGCGCGAGCGAGCCGTCGAGGATCTCGACCGAGTTGCGCAGGTCGGCCAGCGTCTCGAACAGCGGCACGACGTCGAGGACCGGGATCTCCTTGTCGGCGCCGATGTAGGCGTACTCGGCGAGCTTGTACACCGCCGCCAGGTCGTCGACAGACTGCGTGAACGAGACGATGTACCGCCGCACCGCGTCGACGCCGAACCGGCGCTGCACCGTGCCGATGGCGCGGAAGGTGTCCAGCACCTCGAGCGTGCGCGGCTCCAGCACGCCGTCCAGGCTGTGCGCCTCGACGTCGGCGATCGCCGCCGCGTGCACCGC
>CAZFTZ010000117.1:0-6236 GCA_964521875.1 uncultured Cellulomonas sp.
CGAACCACTGGCCGTCCTGCTGGAACACGCGCGCGTGCCGGGACGAGGAGTAGTCGTCGTCGAGCACCAGCGTGCAGCTCGGCGCGCGGCCGACGAGCACCGCGGACGGGCCGAGCGGGACGATCGTGCCGCGCAGCGGACCCTCGGTGACCACGAGGCGCGTCGGCACCGAGGAACTGCGGGTGCGGCGCAGGTTGCGGGGCGCCGCCTCCGTCTGCGTGCTCGGCGTCGGGGCCACCGGTGCGGTCGCGGCGCGGGCCGCCCTCCGACGATCCGAGATCCGGGTGCCGTACAGGTCGCGGCGCAGCACGGAGATGGCGGACAGCACGAGCACCCACAGCAGCGCCAGGTACCCCAGCCGGAGCAGGGTGATCGTGACCTCACTCATGCCGGGCGGCTACCCGTCGTCGCCGTCGGGCTCGGCGCCGGTCCAGAACAGGATCCGGGTGCGGCCGATGGTGAGGGTGTTGCCGTCCAGCAGCGTGGCGGCCGGGACCTGGTGCCCCTCGACGAACAGCCCGTTCGTCGAGCCGAGGTCGGTGGCGATCACGCCGTCGCCGGTGACGCGGATCTCCAGGTGCTTCCGGCTGACGCCCGGGTCGTCGACGATGATGTCCGCCTCGCTGCCGCGGCCGATGATCGTCACCGGGCCGGTGAGCAGGTAGCGCTGGCCGTCGATGTCCAGCAGCGGGTGGCGGGGGCTCGGCGCGGCGGTGGTCGCCGGGGCGACGGCGCCGCGCACCGTCGAGGAGTGCACCGTGAAGCGACCCTGCTCCAGCTCCGGGTTCTCCGCGAAGCTCACCGTGACCGGGCCGACGAAGGCGTACCGCTGCCGGGCGGCGTGGTCGGTGACGTTGGCGGCGAACTCGTCGGCCAGCGCCTCGGCCCCCCAGGACTCCACCTGGTCGTAGTCCGCCGACGACAGCTCGACGACGAAGTCGTTGGGGGCGACGGTGCGGTCCCGGCCGACAGCGGCGGCGCGGTCGTCGAGCTCGCGGCGCAGCGCGCTGGCCATCTCGACCGGCTTGACGGCCCCGCGTGAGAACTTGGTGAAGGCGCCGTTGACCGCCCGCTCGACACCGTTCTCGAACCTGTCGAGGAAGCCCATCGCCACCTCCTTCCGTCCCTCGCGACCGGCCGACGGTGCTGGTACGCGGGGTCGCAGCACCCTCGGGTGCGCGAAACCCGGCTCGATCGTATCCGCGCAGCACACCCTGCGGCGCCCGCCCGGCCGTCGACGCGGGTGCCGCAGGCACCGTGCTAGTGTTCTCCGGCGCGCGCGAGTGGCGGAACGGCAGACGCGCTGGCTTCAGGTGCCAGTGCCCGCAAGGGCGTGGGGGTTCAAATCCCCCCTCGCGCACTCTCTGGAAGGCCCGGATCCCCTATGACGGTCCGGGCCTTCGTCATGTCCGGGCACGTCAAGCCGGTGCGACCGGTGCGCCGGCCGTCAGGGCAGCGTGTCCAGCACCGTGCGCTGGATCGCGACCGCGGCCGCGCCGCGGGCCCACAGCGTCGGGTCGTCCTTGACGAGCAGCAGGTCCAGCTCGCTCGCCTCGGCGTTGCGCTGCTCGCCGATGCTCGCGACGAGCCGGTCCCAGCCCACTTCGGCGAGCCGGATGCCCTCGCCGGTCAGCACGATGCGCTGCGGCTGGGCGATGTTGGCGACGTCCGCGATCAGCACGCCGAAGGCGCGGGCGGCGTTGCCGACGATCTGGTCGGTGATCGGGTCGCCCGCCTGGGCGAGGTCGAGCACCTCGTCGTACTCCAGCGGCCGTCCGGAGGCGAGCGACGCCTGGGTCTGGATGGCGTCCATCGAGAGCAGGGCGTTCGCGCAGCCACGGTGACCGTCGGGGCAGGCCGGGCCGAGCGGGTCGAGCGGGAAGTGGCCGAGCAGGCCGAGGCCGGAGTCGCGGCCGTGGACCAGCTGGTCGTGGACCACCAGGCCGCAGCCGACGGCGGCACCGATGGTGAGGGCGGCGAAGTCGGCGACGTCACGGCCCGCGCCGAACCAGTGCTCGGCCTCCATGAGGGCGTCCAGGTCGTTGGCGAGGACCACCGGCAGGCCCGCCCGCTCGCGCAGCAGGACCCCGAGGTCGACGTCCCGCCAGCCGAGGAACGGCGCGCGGCCGACGCGGACGTCGTCGCGCACGATGCCGCCGAGGCCGACGCCGATCGCGGAGACCGGTGCGCCGCCGTCCAGGTGCTCGACGAGGCCGGCCAGCACGGCGACGACGGCCTCCGGCCGGTGGTCGTCCACCGGGACGTCGCTGGCTGCGACGATGCTCGCCCGCAGGTCGGTGAGCACGGCGTACGCGCGGGTCCCGGTGAGCTTGATGCCGACGAAGTGCTCGAGCCGCGGGTCCACGTCGAGCGGCTGCGGCGGCCGTCCGCCGGCTCGCGCCGCGGCGTCCGCCGCATTCTCGTCGATCTCGTGGAGCACGCCGAGGTCGATGAGGGGCTTGGTCAGCCGCGACAGGCTGGGCGTGGACAGCCCCAGCCGTTGCGCCAGCTCGGTACGCGCGAGCGGGCCGCGGACGAGGACCTCGAGCGCGACGCGTCGCTCGGACGCGGACAGCTGGGTCCAGCGCGCGGCGGTGGCGGGCATCGGTGCTCCCTCGAGGCGACTTCGCGGCCGATTATGTCATGACGGAACGATTCGACCGGTGCCGGCCGTGACGAGAACGTGACTCTATCTGGCTTGACGCCTCCGCGAGACTCTGCCATTTTGTGTTGGCACGACGAAAACATGCCGGCGTCGACTGGGGCGTCGTCGGCGTGGCGAGACGATGACGTCCCTACCACGGAGGCCAACGATGTTCACCACCGCACGAAGGAGCGCACTCCCCGCCCTCGGGGCGGGCGCGGTGCTCGCCCTAGCTCTGACCGCCTGCAGCTCCGGCGGTACCGGCGGGACCGGCTCGTCCGGCGCGGCCGGAACCCCGATCGCGTCGGCCGGCGCCGACATCTCCGGCACGGTCACCTTCTGGCACGCCTACTCGGCCGACTCGCAGGAGGTGAAGACCCTCGACGAGGTGCTGATCCCGAAGTTCGAGTCCGAGCACCCCGGCGTGACGGTCGACGCCGTCGCGGTGCCGTACGACGAGCTGCACCAGAAGCTGGTCACCGCGGTCGCCGGCGACACGCTCCCGGACCTGGTCCGCTCCGACATCATGTGGGTCCCCGAGCTGGCCGACCTCGGCGTCCTGGTGCCGCTCGACGAGCAGCTGCCCGACTTCCAGTCGTTCGCGGACCAGGTGTACCCGGGCGCGCTCGCGACCAACGCCTACCAGGACCACTACTACGGACTGCCGCTCGACACGAACACGCGCGTGCTCCTGTACAACAAGGACGCGCTGGCCAAGGCCGGCATCACCCAGCCTCCGACGACGTTCGACGAGCTGAAGGCCGACGCCCCGAAGCTCACCGCGGCCGGCGTCTACGCGTTCGCCGACAACAGCACCTCCGGCTGGAACGTGCTGCCGTGGATCTGGAGCGCCGGCGGCGCGGTGACGGACGACAAGGTGACCAAGGCGACCGGGTACATCAACTCGGCCAAGTCGGTGGCTGGCGTCCAACTTCTCGTCGACCTGTACAACGAGAAGGCGATCCCGGACATCATCCTCGGGGGCGAGGGTGGCACCGCGACGTCGGACGGCCTGGCGACCGGCCAGTACGCCACGATCCTGGACGGACCGTGGATGTACCCGATCTTCCAGGGCCAGTACCCGGACTTCCAGCTCCAGGCCGCGCAGATGCCCGCCGGTGACGGCGGCTCGATCTCCGTGGTCGGCGGCGAGTCCGTGGTGATGACGCAGTCGTCGAAGAACAAGGACGCCGCTGCGGAGTTCATGCGGTTCCTGCTCTCCGAGGACGCGCAGTACGAGATGGCGAAGGTCGGCCAGATGTCCGTGCTGTCGTCGCTCGGCGACAAGCTGACCGGCATCAACGCCTACTACGCGCCGTTTGTCGAGCAGCTCGCCACCGCCCAGCCGCGCACGCCGACCCCGGCGTGGCCGAAGATCGACGACATCCTCAAGGCGCAGATCCAGAAGGCGCTGCAGGGTGAGCCGGTGCAGCAGGCGCTCGACGAGGCGGCGGCCCAGATCGACCCGCTGCTGGCCGAGTACGCCGGCTGACACCCGAGCCCGCACCGCACCGACCGACAGGACGACCGACCATGACCACGACCACCCCGTCGCTCGGGTCGGTCGCACGCAGCACCGCCCGCGGGCCGAGCAGGACCCCTGCCCGCTCGGCCCGCGGACGGGCGGCGCTCGCCGGACTGACGTTCATCGTCCCCGGCTTCGCGCTGTACGTGCTGATCATCGGCTACCCGGCGGTGCAGGCCCTGCTCATCAGCCTGCGCGACTACAAGATCACGCCGGGCGCGATCAGCCCGTGGATCGGGCTCGACAACTACGTCCGGGCGTTCCACGACCCGGTGCTGGGCCGCGCGTTCGTCAACGCCGCCGTCTACATGGTGGCGACGGTGCCGACGCAGATGCTCATCGGCCTCGGGCTGGCGGTGCTGCTCGACACCGCGCTGCCGGGCAGGACCCTGTTCCGGGTGCTGTTCTACCTGCCGGTCGTGACCAGCTGGGTGATCGTCTCGCTGCTGTTCCAGTACCTGTTCGCCACCGACCACGGCGTCGTCAACTGGTTCCTCGTCGACGTGCTGCACGTCGTCGGCGAACCGGTGAACTGGCTGGGGCAACGGTGGACGGCCATGGTGGCGGTCAGCGCGCTCGGCGTCTGGAAGGGCGTCGGCTGGTCGATGCTGATCTTCCTCGCGGCGCTGACCGGCGTGCCCAAGGAGCTGCACGAGGCGGCAGCGCTGGACGGGGCCGGCGCCGGTCGCCGGTTCTGGCACGTGTCGCTGCCGTTCCTTCGCGGCACGATCGTCACCGTCCTGATCCTCCTGGTGATCGGCGGGTTCAACGTCTTCACGTCGATCCTGCTGATGACGGACGGCGGCCCGCTCGACCAGACGCAGGTGCCGCTGACCTACATGTACCGGCAGGCGTTCGAGTACCTGGACTTCGGCTACGGCTCGGCGATCTCGTTCCTGCTCACCGCGCTCGTGCTCGTCGTCTCCGGGCTGCAGTACTGGCTCGCGAAGCGCACCGCGCGAGGAGGTGCGGCGTGATCGCGGGCAAGGGACGACGACGCTCGGTCGCCGCCGTCCGGTACGTGCTGCTGATCGCCGCGGCGATCACGCTGGCGCTGCCCTTCGGCTACATGGTGTCGACGTCGCTGAAGTCGCACACCCTGCTGCTGGAGTACCCGCCGCGGCTGATCCCGAGCGAGCCGACGTTCGACAACTACGTCCAGGCCTGGGGTGCCAACAACTTCGGCCGGTACTTCCTCAACTCGACGTTCGTCGCGCTCGCCACGACGGCCGGCACCGTGCTGCTGGCGTCGATGATGGCGTACGGGTTCGCCCGGTTCCGGTTCCCCGGCAAGGGCATCCTGTTCGGCGCGGTCGTCGTCGGCCTGACCATCCCGACGATGCTGCTGATCATCCCCCAGTTCCTGCTGGCCAAGAACCTCGGCCTGCTGGACTCGCTGCCCGGCCTGATCCCGTTCTACGTCGGCACCCAGGTCGCGTTCTCGACCTTCCTGCTGCGCGGCTTCTTCGAGGACATCCCGCCCGAGCTCGACGAGGCGATGGTCATCGACGGCGGTGGCGCCTGGCGGCGCTACTGGAACCTGGCGATGCCGCTGTCCCGCCCGGCGCTGGCCACCTGTGCGATCTTCACGTTCCTCGGCAGCTGGGACGAGTTCGTCTGGGCGCTGACCGTCATCAACGACGAGGACCAGCGCACGCTGCCGATCGGCATCGCGCTGTTCCAGGGCCAGCACGGCACGTCCTGGGGGCTGGTGTTCGCCGCCTCGGTGATCGCCGTGGTGCCGGTGATCGTCGTCTACGTCGTCTTCCAGCGACAGCTCGTCACCGGCCTGACCAGCGGCGCGCTGAAGAGCTGACCCGACCGCGCCCCCGACCCGACCGCGCCCGACCAGGTGCAGGAGCCTCATGTCCGACACGTTCGCCCTCGTCCCCACCCGGACCCGCTACGCCCCCGACGAGCCCGTCACCCTCGAGGTGCGCGGTGACGCCTCCGGGCGGGTCACCGTGCGTCACCTCGGCGCCGTCGTGTCGTCGGCCACCGTCGCCGGTCCCGGGACGGTGAGCCTGGGTGCGCTGCCCGCCGGCGGGTACGGCGTCGACCTCGAGG
>CAZFTZ010000118.1:0-10103 GCA_964521875.1 uncultured Cellulomonas sp.
TCCGGTCGCCTGGGCGGCGACCTTCGCGGCCTGGGCGGCGTTCTGCGCGATCTCCTGGATGCTGGCGCCCATCTGCTCCGCGCCCGCCGCCACCGTCTGCACGTTGCGACTCACCTGCTCCGCGGCCGCCGCGACCACCCCGGCCTGGCTCGACGTCGCCTCCGAGCCGGCGGCGACCTGCGTGGAGGCGTTGGCGAGCTCCTCGGCGGCCGTGGCGACCTGGGCCGCCGCGGCGGAGACGCCGGACAGCGTCGCGCGGAGCGCCGCCTGGGCGACCCCGAGGGAGTGCGCCATCTGGCCGACCTCGTCGGCCCCGGTCACCCCGGAGTCCACCGTCAGGTCGCCCGCCGCGAGCGCCTCCAGCGCCCGGCGGACCCCGAGAACCGACCGCTTGACGCCGCCGGAGATCCACCAGCCGAACCACAGGCCGAGCACGACGAACGCGCCCACGAGCGCCGCGCTGATGGTGATGGTGCGCCACGCGGTGGCCTTCGCACCGGCGGCGACGTCCGAGACGTACGCGTCGGCGTCGTCGGACAGGGCGTCCAGCGCGTCGACGTAGGTGTCCTTGAGCGGCTCGGTGACCTCGGAGAGCACCCGGCTGTACTCGACCTTGTCGCCCGACGTCGCCGCAGGCACCAGCTGCTCGTCGCGGGCGGTGCGCCACTGCGCGAACGCGTCGTGGAAGGTCGCCCAGTCCTCGTCGGACCCCAGCACGCTCTCGTCCACCTGCGCGATCGCCGCGTCGAGCTCGGCGTCGTTGTCCTTCTGGTCGGCGAGCCAGTCGTCCTGCTGGTCCGGCAGCACGGCGCCGAGCTGGGCGACGATCATGCGGGCCTTGAGCTGGTCCTCGTGGACCGTCGCGAGCGGAGCGAGCACCTCGAGCTGGACCTGCTGCACCTCGGCGGTGTCGGCGGCGATCTGGGTCATCGACAGCGCGGCGTACCCGCCACCGCCCATCGCCAGCACGGCCAGCAGCAGGGGCGGGAGCATGATCTTCGCCCGCACCGGCAGGGCGGCGAAGCGACCACGTCGGCCGGCCGGTGCGGAGGGGGTCTCGTGGACCATGGGATCTCCTTCGGGTTCGCCGGGGTGCGGCGCAGTGGGTCAGGCCGCGGCGGCCTGGTCGACGTCGAGGACCAGCAGCAGCCGGTCCGGCAGGCGGTGGGCGCCGCGGACGAGCGCGCGCAGCGCGACGGGCAGGGTCTCCGGCGGCTCCGCGAACGTCTCCGGGCCGACGGTGACGACCTCGCCGATGTGGTCGACGAGCAGGCTCACGGTCTCCGACCCGACCCGGACGACGACCATCATCGGCTCCTCGTCCTCGCGCGGGGGCAGCGCCAGGCGCTCCCGCAGGTCCACCGCGAGGACCACCTGGCCACGCAGGTTGACCAGCCCGGCGACCGTCGCAGGCGCCAGCGGTGTGGGCGTGCGGGGCTGCGGTGGCAGCACCTCCTGGACGCCGGTGACGTCGACGCCGTAGAGGCAGTCGGCCACCTGGAACGTGACGTACTGGGTCATCGCCCGGCCCCGATCAGCTCGGCCGACCGGTGGCCGGCGTGGTGGTTCTCGCGGTACGGCTGGCGCGCGGTCTCCTCCGTGGCGAAGAAGTCCGGGTCGGCCGCGAGGATCGCGGCCCGCACGTCCAGCAGCTCGGTGACGTGCTCGCCGAGCACGGCGGAGCCGAGCAGGCCGGAGTCGGCGACGTCGCTGTGGTCGGCCGCGACGTCGTCGAGGATGTCGACGATCGACTCGACGACGAGCCCGACGCTGCGCCCGGCACGCTGGTGGACGATGACCTGCAGCGGGCCGTCGGCCTCGGCCCAGCCGGCGCCGAGCAGCCGGTCCAGCCGCACCAGCGGCAGGATCGAGCCGCGGTACTGCACCACCTCGCGGCCGCCGACGAGCTCGACGGACCCGCGCGGCACCTGCTCCAGCCGGGTGACGGACTTCAGCGGCATCGCGACCCGCCGGCCCCCGCCGATCGAGGCGACCAGCACCTGGTCGACCTCGGTCGCCGCGGCCGCGGTCGTCGCGGCGCGCTGCAGCAGGCCCTCGGACGCGGCCGCGGCCAGCGCTCGGCGGGCCAGGCCCTGGACGTCGAGGATCAGGGCGACGTGGCCGTCGCCGAGCACCGTCGCACCGGCGTAGACGCCGATCGACTTCAGCCGGGGGGACAGCGCCTTGACGACGATCTCCTCGGTGTCCAGCACGTGGTCGACGAGCAGCCCGAACCGCGTCTCGTCGGACTGCACGACGGCGATGACGCCGGCCTCGGTGTGCGCCGCCCCGAGGCCCAGCACCTCCGAGAGCGACACCAGCGGCAGCAGCTCGCCGCGCAGCCGGTACACCGGCGCGGAGTGCACGTACTCGACGGCGTTGCGCTCGTCGAGCGCGACGAGCTCGAGGAGGTTGGCCTGCGGCACCGCGTACTGCTCCGGCCCGCACGCGACGGTAAGCGCCGGCATGATCGCCAGCGTCAGCGGGATGCGCAGCCGCCACACGGTGCCGGCTCCGACGGTCGACTCGACGTCGACCGAGCCGCCGATCGACTCGATCTTGGTGCGCACCACGTCCATGCCGACGCCGCGCCCGGAGACGTTGGTCACCTGCTCGGCCGTGGAGAAGCCGGGCAGGAACAGCAGCTGGAGCAGGTCGGCCGGTGTCATGCTCGACACCTGTTGCTCGGTGCGCAGCCCCTTGCGCACCGCCGAGGCGGCAACGGTGGCGGGGTCGATGCCGCGGCCGTCGTCGGCCACCTCGATCGTGACCAGGCCGCCGGCGTGGTAGGCGCGCAGCGACAGCAGGCCCTTGGCCGGCTTGCCGGCGGCGACGCGCTCGTCGGACGGCTCGATGCCGTGGTCCACCGCGTTGCGGACCAGGTGCGTCAGCGGGTCCTTGACCGCCTCCAGCAGGCCGCGGTCCAGCTCGGTCTCGCCACCGGCGAGCTCGAGCGCGACCTCGCGGTGGCAGGTGGCCGCCAGGTCGCGGACCATCCGCGGCATCTTCGACCAGAGGTGCTCGATCGGCTGCATGCGCGTCTTCATGACGCCCTCCTGCAGCTCGCTGGCGATGACGTCGAGGCGCTGGCTGGCGCGCGCCAGGTCGTCGGCGCCGTTGCCGGACAGCCGGACGATCTGGTTGCGGGCGAGCACCAGCTCGCCCACCTGGCGCATCAGGGCGTCCAGCAGGTCGACGTCGACGCGGATGCTCGTCTCCGACACCGTGCGGGTGGCGGTGTCGTCGACTCCGGGGTCGTAGCCGGGCTCGGCCGCCTGGGCGGCGGGCGCCGCGGCGGACCTGGGGGCTGGCGCGGTCATGGGGGCGGGCGCGGGGGCCGGAACGGCGGCCGGCGAGGGTGCCGGCGCGGGCTCGTCGGGCGCCGCCTTGGCCTTGACGGACCGGCCGGCCTTGACCGGCCTGGCAGTGACCGGCGCGGGCGGGACCGTCTCGGAGGACGGCGCAGGCGACGGGATCACCGGCGCCGCAACGGCCGGGGCGGGCTCGAAGACGGGCTCGCCGGCCATGAGTCCCTCGACGCGGGCGACGACGTCGTCGATGTCGACGTCGGCCTCCCCGCCGGTGCCTTCGATGGCGCGCAACAGGTCGCGCACCCGGTCGACGACGGCGAGCAGCACGTCGGCCGTCGGGCCGTCCATCTCGCGCTTGCCGTCGCGCAGCTCGGCGAGCAGGTTCTCCCCGGCGTGCGCCACGCGCTCCAGCCGCTCGAACGCGAGGAAGCCGCTGGTGCCCTTGATGGTGTGGATGGTGCGGAACACGCTGCTCAGCAGCGCGCGCTCACCAGGCGTGCTCTCGAGTGCGACGAGGTCGCGGTCCAGCTGGTCGAGGTTCTCGTAGCTCTCGACCAGGAACTCGCGGACGATGTCGTCGACGTCCTCCATGGACCCCTCCTGGCGTGCCGCACCCTCGTGGTGCGTACGCCGCAGCCCATCGGCCGTTCGGGGGGCTTCCTGAGCACTCGGACGGGTGGAGCGCCACGCTCCGGCGGGGGTCTGAGGCTCCGCCCGGGCTGGTCGGGTCAGGCGGGCTCGCCGGGCCGGGCGCCGGTCTCGTCGGGGGCGTCCGTGCCGGTCTCGCCGCGGGCGTCAGCGCCGGTCTCACCGCGAGCGTCAGCGCGGGTCCCCGCCGCGGGGGCGGCGCCGCCGGCAAGCAGGCGACGCAGCGCGGCCTCGGTGCCCTCGTCGGCCGCGGCGGCCTCGGCGTTCGCCGACCTCACCGCGTCGAGCACCTCCGCGCGGTGCACGCGGATGGACTTGGGCGCGTCGATGCCGATCCGCACGCCGTCGCCGCGGACCTCGATGACGGTGAGCACGATGTCGCCGGCGATGACGAGCTGCTCCCCGACGCGGCGGCTGAGGACGAGCATGCGGCGAGGCTACCAACCCACCCCCGGCGGCCGGTCCTCCCGCGCTCCCCGTGCGTCGCCGGCGCCTTCCTGCGATTCCGGGGGTGGTGACATCTCGTCGACGTCGTGCCGAGACCGGAGATCCTGCGATTCCGGGGGTGGCGCACCCCGCAGACGTCGGGAAAGCCGGAAGCGGGAGGACGAGGCGGCGAGAGGACGCCGAGAGGCAGGCCGGGCTCAGCGGCGGGGGCCGAGAGCCGCGTCGATGCCCTGGCCCAGCACCGTCGCCCACAGCACGCGCCCGGCCGGCACGCCGTCCGCCCAGGCGACCGGCAGGTCGAGTCCCAGCACCGTGCCGGGGTCGGTGGTGTCCAGCAGTCCCTGGACCGCCAGTGCGTCCGGGCGGCGCGCGCCGCCGACCTGGTCGAGCCAGCGCGCCGCGTCGTCGCGCTTGGTGCGGGCGTCGACGACCGCCCACACCTGGTCCGGCTGCGCCGCGGCGACCAGCCCGCCCGCGAGGACCCGGGCGGTGGGGTCGTCGGCCACCCCGACGACGAGCAGCCACGGGTGCACCGCCTGGCTGGTGTGCATGCGCCAGCGCACCACGGCCGCGGTCGACGTCAGCCCGGCGGCACCGGACTCGACGATCGCCTCCGCCGGCAGCTGCCACTGCACCCGCAGCAGCGCGGCGACGGTGGACGCGGACTCGCCTTGCCCGACGACGACGAGCACCTGTCCCGGCATGCGCGGCGGGCGCGGTGCCTCGGGGATGCGCTCCAGCACCTCGGCGACCGAGCCGGCCTGGTCGAGCAGGTGCGAGGGCACACCGGCGCCGAGCAGCGCGACGGCCGACTGGCCCCACGTCGAGGCGCGCGGGCCGCCTGCGGGCGGCTCGGGCGGGCGGACGACGACGGGCACGCGGGGCGTGGCGGGGGTGGGAGCGACGGGCGCGGGGGCCGACGAGGCGGGACCGCCGGGCGCGGGGGCGGACGCGCCGGGTGCTGCCGCACCGTAGGCCGCAGCGCCCGCGGCAGTGGCCGGAGCCGCCGGTGCGGCCGTCACGGTGCCCGGGTACGTCGTGGCCGGCGACCCGGCGAGCGCGCGCACGCCCTGCAGGATCTGCTCGAACCGCGGCCCGGCGGTCGACACCGGCGGCATGCCCTCGAGGGCGCCCGCTCCGGCCTCGGCACGGTCCGCCGCGTCGAGCATCGCCTCCAGGGTGTCGGCGGCCCGCGTCACCACGGGGAGCACCGGCTCGGGGCGCGGCGGGGGCTTCGGCGGGTCGGGAACCTCGACGGTCAGCTCGTAGTGCTCACGCTGGAAGAACCCGGCGAGGCCGCCGCGGCGGACGCGCTCGGCACGCACGATCGTCGCCCTCGGCCCGAACTGGTCGCGCACGCGCGCCATGAGCCGGGGCAGGTCCTCACCCTCGAGCAGCAACAGCTCGGGCACTGCCGATCACCCCCGTCTGGACCACCTGGACGCCGGCGTCCGCGATCTCGGTGTAGGAGAGCACCGGCAGCCGTGGCAGCCCCAGCGCGACCAGCCGCCGCAGGGCGGGCCTGATCGCCGGGGCACACACCAGTGTCACGGTCTGGCCGTCGTTCTCCGCGCGACTGGCCGCGTCGCGCAGGTCGCCGAGGATCCGGTCGACGAGCACGGGGTCGAGCAGCAGCTGGGTGCCGCCCTCGCGCGGCCGCAGCGACTCGGCCGCCTGCTGCTCCACCATCGGGTCGAGCGTCAGCACCCGGAGCTCACCGTCCTGGACGTGCGGCGCCATGAGCGCCGGGCCGAGCGCGCCGCGCGCCGCCTCGATGAGGCCTTCGGGGTCGGTGGAGGTGCGGGCGCGCAGCGACAGCGCCTCGTAGATCCGGGACAGGTCGCGGATCGCCACCCCCTCGGCGAGCAGCCCCTGCAGCACCCGCTGCACCTCGCCCAGCGACAGCAGCGACGGCACCAGCTCCTCGACCACCGACGGGTTGGCGCGCTTGACCGCCTCGGTGAGCAGCCGGACGTCCTCCCGGCCCAGCAGCCGCCCGGCGTGCTGCGAGACGAGCGATCCCAGGTGGGTCACCAGCACGGACACCCGGTCGACGACGGTCGCGCCGGACATCTCGGCGGCGTGCCGCAGCTCCACCGGCACCCAGCGTCCAGGGAGCCCGAACACCGGCTCGACGACGGCGGTGCCCGGCAGCCCGGACAGGTCGTCGCCGAGCGCCAGCACCTGGCCGCGTGGCGCCTGGCCGCGCCCCACCTCGACGCCGGCG
The DNA here is from genome assembly GCA_964521875.1 of uncultured Cellulomonas sp. Classification (GTDB taxonomy): domain Bacteria; phylum Actinomycetota; class Actinomycetes; order Actinomycetales; family Cellulomonadaceae; genus Cellulomonas. The sequence continues at coordinate 6,634 of CAZFTZ010000118.1, forward strand.
ATCCGCACCACGTAGGTGGCGCGCGGCAGGTCGACCGAGTCGCGGGTGCGCACCGGCGGCACGACGATCCCCAGCTCCATCGCCGTCTTGCGGCGCAGCGCGCGGACGCGCCCCAGCAGGTCCTCGTCGGGCCCGGAGCCCACCAGGTCGACGAGGTCCGGCGCGAGCAGGATCTCCAACGTCGGCACCCGCATCTGCTCGATGAGCTGGTCGGGGGTGTCCGGCACCGGCTCGGGGGTCGCCTGCTTCGTCGTGCGCTGCGCGAGCGCCTCGGCCTTCTGCCGGCCGGAGGCGCGCTGCGAGACCAGCAGCAGCACCGCGCCGACCAGCATGAACGGCACCTTGGGCATGCCCGGCAACAGCGCGAGCGCGATGGCGCCGCACCCGGCGATCCGCAGCGCGGTCACCGACTGCATCAGCTGGCGCGCGGCGGAGGTGCCCATGTCACCCTCGGCGCTGGCGCGCGTGACGACGATGCCGGTGGACACCGACAGCAGCAACGCGGGGATCTGGGTGACCAGGCCGTCGCCGACCGTCAGCAGCGAGAACCGGTTGAGCGACTCCCCCGCGGTCATCTTCATCTGGACCATGCCGATGACGAAGCCGCCGGCCAGGTTGATCACCGTGATGATGACGCCGGCGATCGCGTCGCCCTTGACGAACTTGCTGCCACCGTCCATGGCGCCGTAGAAGTCCGCCTCGGCGGTGACCTCCTGGCGGCGCCTGCGCGCCTGGTCCTCGTCGATCAGGCCGGAGTTGAGGTCGGCGTCGATCGCCATCTGCTTGCCGGGCATCGCGTCCAGGGTGAACCGCGCGCCCACCTCGGCGACCCGGCCGGCGCCGTTGGTGATGACGACGAACTGGATCACCACGAGGATGAGGAAGATCACCAGCCCGATCACCAGCGAGCCGCCGACGACGATGTGGCCGAACGAGTCGATGACGTGCCCGGCGTAGCCGTCCCGCAGCACCAGGCGCGTCGAGGCGACGTTGAGCCCGAGCCGGAACAGCGTGAAGACCAGGATCAGGCTCGGGAACACCGAGAAGTCCAGCGGCCGCCGCACGTACATCGAGGTCAGCAGGATCACCAGGGAGGCGGTGATGTTCACCGCGATGAGCACGTCGAGCAGCGCCGCGGGCAGCGGCACGACGAGCAGCATGACGATCCCGACGACGCCGACCGGCACCGCCATCGCGGACAGGTCCTTGTTCCTCACGGGCGCTCCTCATCGGTGGGGTCGGCGGCGCTGACGTCGACCGGGGTACGGACGGCTCGCCGGGCGGCGGCGGCGCTGCGGGACGCCGCACGGGCGGCCGCCTTGCCCGCGGCACGGTGGTCGGTGGTGTCGTCGGGCGGCAGCGTGGAACCGCCCGGGACGCGGTGCTGGCCCGCCGCGGCGCCACGCCGCCGCAGCGCCATGACGAACGCGAGCACCCGCGCCACGGCGGTGAACAGGTACTCGGGGATCTCGGCGCCCACCTCGCAGGCGGCGTGCAGCGCGCGGGCCAGCGGCACGTCCTCGACCAGCGGCACGTGGTGCTCGGCGGCGCGGGCGCGGATCCGGGCCGCCAGCGCGCCGGTCCCCTTGGCGACGACGCGCGGCGCGCCCTTGCCGGGCTCGTAGCGCAGCGCCACCGCGACGTGCGTCGGGTTGACCAGCACCACGTCCGCCTCGGCGACCGCGGCCATCATGCGGTTGCGGGACACCGCGAGCTGCCGGCTGCGGATCGCGGACTTCACCTGCGGGTCACCCTCGGTGCGCTTGTGCTCGTCCTTCATCTCGCGCAGCGTCATCCGGGTCTGCTTCCGGTTGCGCCGCAGCACCACGACCAGGTCGACCGCCGCCATGAGGATGCCGACGACGACGCCGGAGCGCAGCAGGCCGGTGGTGCCGCGGCCGGCCTCGGACAGCACGTTCGACAGCGGCAGCCGCCCGGAGGACAGCAGCACCGGCGTCAGCCCCTTGACGGTGGTCCACAGCACCAGGGCCACCGCCGCTGACTTCGCCAGCGTCTTGACCGCCTGCCACAGCGCCTGCTTGCCGACGAGCCGCTTCAGCCCGGTGAGCGGGTTGAACTGCTCCGGCTGCGGCTTGAGCGAGCGCGGGTGCACGCCGCCCTGCGCCACCGCGACCGCCACCACCGCGATGGCGGTGACGACCAGCATCGGCAGCACGGCGGACAGCGTCGCCTGCAGCCCGTCGAAGAGGACCCGCACCGCGGCTGCCGGGTCCGGGTCCACGGCGATGTCGTCGAGCGCGGCCAGCGGCGCGGTGGCGGCGGACTGCGCACGGGAGACGACCGTCGGCAGCGTCAGCGCGGCCGCGCCGAGCCCGACCCATGCCGACAGGTCCTGCGACCGGCCGAGACGGCCCTCCTTGCGGATCTCCTTCATCCGCCGGTCGGTCGCCTTGTAGCTGCGCTCCTGCCCGTCAGAGCTCATGAGCCGGCCTTCCCTGCGCTCCGCACCCGGCGAGCGCCCGTCCGCTCCGCTCCGTGTGCGGCCCCCGGCTCACGGCCCCACCCCCTGCATCGCGTGGGTGGCGTCGCTCGTCAGCCCGCCGATGATCCCGGGCAGCGCCAGCACGGCCATCCCGGCCAGCGACACCGACAGCAGGATCTTCAGCGGGAAACCGAGCGCGAACGCGTTGAGCGCGGGTGCGACGCGGGTGAGCAGCCCCAGGCCGACGTCGGCGAGGAACAGCACGACGAGCAGCGGCCCGGCGATCTGCAGCGCGGCGACCACCATCTGGGTCAACCCCTCGCCCGCCGTCTGCGCGAGCGCCGCGACGTCCGGCTCGGTGCCGAGCGGCAGCGCGTCGAACGAGCGCACCAGCCCCGCGATCACCACCTGGTAGGCGCCGGAGACGGCGAGCAGCGCGACCGCCAGACCCTGGTACAGCCGCTGGAACGTGGCGCCGTTCGTCATCGACATCGGGTCGAACGCGGTCGACATCTGGAACCCGCCGAACAGGTCGATCAGGCTCCCGGCGGACTCCACCGCGGAGAACACGAGCCAGACGAGGAACCCGAGCGCGGCGCCGACCACGGCCTGCAGCACCAGGTCGAGCAGGAACACCGCGGTGCCGGTGGTGGTCGTGTCGCCGAGCCGTGGCGACACCGCCAGCGCCAGCCCGATGGCCAGCAGCACCTTCACCTGGCCCGGCACGGCCTTGCCGGCGAACGGCGGCGCGACGACGAGGAACGCGGCGATCCGCACGCCGGCGAGCATCGTCGTGCCCACGGCGCCCAGCGGGAGCGTCACCTCGATCGGGCCCATGCGCTCAGCCCCCGACGAGCGCGGGGATGCGCGTGTACAGGTCGGTGGTGAAGGAGACGAGCTCGCTGATCATCCAGTGCCCGCACACGACCAGCGCGACGGCGGCGCCGATCGCCTTGGGCACGAAGCTCAGCGTCACCTCCTGGATCTGCGTCACCGACTGGACCAGGGAGACGACGAACCCGATCAC
>CAZFTZ010000119.1:0-5353 GCA_964521875.1 uncultured Cellulomonas sp.
GACGGCGACTTCCAGACGTTCAAGGCGAACGACGGCGCGTACGTCCGGGAGCACTTCTTCGGCCGCGACCCACGTACTGCCAAGCTCGTCGCCAACATGACCGACGACGAGATCTGGGCACTCAAGCGCGGCGGCCACGACTACCGCAAGGTGTACGCGGCCTACAAGGCGGCGCGTGAGCACACCGGCCAGCCGACCGTCATCCTGGCCCACACCATCAAGGGCTACGCACTGGGCTCGCACTTCGCCGGCCGCAACGCGACGCACCAGATGAAGAAGATGAAGGTCGACGACCTCAAGCAGCTGCGCGACACGCTGCAGCTTCCGTTCACCGACGCGCAGCTCGAGGCGGACCCGTACCTGCCGCCCTACTACAACCCGGGCCCGCAGGACGAGGCCGTGGCCTACGCCCTGGAGCGCCGGCGCACGCTCGGTGGGTACGTCCCCGAGCGTCGCTCCACGTACAAGCCGCTTCAGCTGCCCGACGACAAGGCGTACGCCGGGCTGGCCAAGGGGTCGGGCGCCCAGCCGGTCGCGACGACGATGGCGCTGGTCCGCCTGTTCAAGGACCTGCTCAAGGACCCGGAGATCGGCAAGCGGATCGTGCCGATCATCCCCGACGAGGCCCGCACGTTCGGTCTGGACGCGATCTTCCCCAGCGCGAAGATCTTCAACACCGTCGGCCAGAAGTACACGCCGGTCGACGCCGACCTCATGCTGTCCTACCGGGAGTCCGAGTCCGGGCAGATCATGCACATGGGCATCAACGAGGCGGGCTCGGCCGCGGTGTTCCAGACCGTCGGCACGTCCTACGCCACCCATGGCGAGCCGCTGATCCCGTTCTACTTCTACTACTCGATGTTCGGCTTCCAGCGGACCGGCGACGCCTTCTGGGCTGCGGGCGACCAGATGGCGCGCGGCTTCCTCATCGGTGCCACTGCCGGGCGCACCACGCTGACCGGCGAGGGCCTGCAGCACGCGGACGGTCACTCGCCGCTGCAGGCGGCCGCGATGCCACACGTGATCCACTTCGACCCGGCGTACGGCTACGAGATCCGGCACATCGTCAAGGACGGCATCGACCGGATGTACGGCGACGGGTCCGACGGGCGCGACCCCAACGTCATCTACTACCTGACGGTCTACAACGAGCCGATGCCGCAGCCGGCAGAGCCGGAGAACGTCGACGTCGAGGGCATCAAGAAGGGCATCTACCTGCTCTCGCCGGCCGAGGGCGACGGGCCGCGCGCCCAGATCCTCGCCTCCGGCGTGGGCGTGCCGTGGGCCCTGGAGGCCCGGCAGCTGCTGGCCGACGACTGGGGCGTGCGCGCCGCGGTGTGGTCGGTGACCAGCTGGAACCTGCTGCGCCGTGACGGCCTGGAGGCCGACGAGCAGGCGTTCCTCAACCCCGGCGGCGAGCCGCGCCAGGCGTACCTCACCAGCAAGCTCGCCGGTGCCGAGGGCCCGTTCGTCGCGACGTCGGACTACAACCACCTGGTGGCGGACCAGATCCGCAAGTGGGTGCCCGGCCGCTACGACACGCTCGGGGCCGACGACTTCGGGTTCTCCGACACCCGGGCCGCCGCGCGCCGGTACTTCAAGATCGACGGCGCGTCGGTCGTGGTGCGGGTGCTCGAGGGCCTGGTCGCCGAGGGCCGGCTGGACCCGTCCGTCCCGGCGCAGGCGATCGAGAAGTACCGGCTGCACGACGTCAACGCCGGCACCTCCGGCGTCGTCGGGGGCGACTCCTAACCGCCCTGCGGCGGGGCGCGGGCGTCAGGCGCCGGGGACGGTGTTCTCCGCGTCAGCGATCGCCTGGGCCAGCTCGGCGCGCACGCCGGCCAGGTCGGCGACGTCGTCGCGCTGGTCGAGGGCGGCGAGGTACTGCTTGGCGTCGAACGGGCGGCCCGCCTCGAGCGCCGCGTGGACCAGGTGACGGGCCACCTCGACGTCGTGCTCGCGCGCCCGCCAGTGGCCGACGCCCAGGTTGAGCGCCTCGACCGGCTGCTCCGCCTCGCGCAGCAGCTTGAGTCCCTCGGCGAGGGCGCGGCCGGACGGGTCGCGGTCGGCCGCGGTCACCAGCCTGCGGATGGTGGCGTCGTGGTCGTCGTGCACCGACAGCCGGGCGAGCTCGACGAGCGGGTACCAGCCGCGCGGGTTGCCGGCGAACTCCTCCGCCAGCGCCCACACCGCCAGGTCCTCCGCCTGCTGGCGCTCCTTCTCGTCGGCCGGGGCGGCCAACGGGTCGCGCTCGTCGAACGACTCCGCGGCCCGACGACGGACGATCTCCGCCAGCGCACGGAACGCGCGCTCGTTGTTCGGGTCGTCGGCCAGCATCGAGCGCAACGCGTCCTCGTGGAGCGTGTCGCCGCGCGGCTTGGCCGACGTCGGCCGACGCGCCCCGACCTTCGAGGCGGACATCGGGCGCCGGATCAGTTGGCGAAGCCGTGGCAGAAGCGCCATGTCCCGACCATAGCCGAGTCATCCCGTCACCAACCGGGCAACGGCGGTCCGACCCGGGAGCATCGCAGGCAACGTTTGTCGGGTCCCCACAACCCCTGCGTATGCTCACCCCCATGGCGACCACCGGGGGCGAGGCACCGCACAAGCCCACCTCGACGCGCGGCGAGCGCCACCCGGTGCCCGGCCCACGCGTCGGCCCGTCCCCCGAGACCAGTGCCGAGACGCAGAAGCGGGTGCGCGCCGCGGCGGGCGAGCTCGCGGCCGCGACGATGCGCCGCCTGGAGTCGGACCTCGACTGGTATCGCGGCCTGCCGGCGGAGGACCGGTCGTGGGTGGGCCTCGTCGCGCAGGCCGGCATCACGGCGTTCGTCGACTGGTTCACCGACCCGCAGCGCTCGCCCGCCGGAGCCGGCGAGATCTTCTCCGGCGCGCCGCCGGAGCTGACCCGCTCCATCTCGCTGCAGCACACGCTGCAGCTGGTCCGCATCGGCGTCGACGTCGTCGAGACGCACAGCGAGCGGCTGGCCGCCCCCGGTGAGGAGCGGGCGCTGCGCGAGGCCGTGCTGCGGTACAGCCGCGAGGTGGCGTTCTCCGCTGCCGAGGTGTACGCCCGAGCCGCCGAGGTGCGCGGCGCCTGGGACGCCCGGCTCGAGGCGCTCGTCGTCGACGCCCTGGTGCGCGGCGACGTCGACGACTCGCTGCGCTCCCGCGTCGCGGCGCTGGGCTGGACGCACGGCGAGGCGATGGTCGTCGTCGCGGGCACGACGAGCGGCGGTCTCGACGGCCGGGTCGCCGCGGACCTGCGCCGCGCCACCCGCCGCGAGGCCGACGTGCTGCTCGGTATCCAGGGCGACCGGCTGCTGGTGTTCCTGCGCGGCACCGGCGACCTGGGCCCGGCCCTCGCCAGCATCGTGCCCCGGTTCGGCCCCGGTCCGGTGGTCGTCGGGCCGCCCGCTCGCGACCTGGCCGAGTGCGCCTCCTCCGCCCGAGCGGCGCTCGCGGGGCTGCTCGCGGCTCCGGCCTGGGCGCACGCGCCGCGCCCGGTCGCGGCCGACGAGCTGCTGCCCGAGCGCGTGCTCGTCGGCGACGCCGCGGCGCGCACCCAGCTCGTCGCGCGCGCCTACGCGCCGCTCGCCACCAGCACGGGTGCGCTGCTGGAGACGCTCGAGGCGTACCTCGGCACCGGCCGCTCGCTCGAGGCCGCCGCACGCACCCTGTACGTGCACCCCAACACCGTCCGCTACCGGCTGCGGCGGGTCACCGACGTCACCGGCTGGGATCCGCTGGATGCCCGCGACTGCTACGTGCTGCAGACCGCGCTCGCCCTCGGCAGGCTCGACGGGGCCGCGGCCGCGGGACCGGGGCCTTTGTAGGACTTGGACAAGGTCCCCGGAACATCCTCGTCGGTGGCGCCACCCGGGCGCCACCGCGGCGGCAGGCAGAGTGGTCGGGTGCTCGCCGTCGTCTGCCCGGGTCAGGGCGCCCAGTTCCCGGGGATGCTCACCCCGTGGCTCGACGTGCCCGGGATCGCGGACAGCCTGGACGGGTTCTCGCAGGCCACCGGCCTCGACCTGCTCCGGCTCGGCACCCAGGCACAGGCCGACGAGATCCGCGACACCGCGGTGGCGCAGCCGTTGCTGGTGGCCACCGCCCTGCTGACCGCCCAGGCTCTCGGTGTCGGCGGACCGGACAACCCGAACGCCGTCGTGGTGCCGGACGTCGTCGCCGGCCACTCCGTCGGCGAGTTCGGCGCCCTGGTGCTCGCCGCCGTGCTCGACGACGCGACGTCGCTGCGGCTGGTCGCGCTACGCGGCCGGGCGATGGCTGCCGCGGCCGCCCGCCGGCCCACCGGGATGAGCGCCGTCCTCGGCGGCGACCCCGACGAGGTGGCGGCGCGGCTCGCGGAGCTGGACCTGACGCCGGCGAACGTCAACGGCGGCGGCCAGGTGGTCGCGGCCGGCTCGCTCGACGCCCTCGCCGTGCTCACCGAGGCGCCGCCGACCCGCGCGCGCGTCATGCCGCTGCAGGTCGCGGGCGCGTTCCACACCGCGGTGATGGCCCCGGCGGTCGACGACCTGCGGACCGCCGCAGCCGGCGCGACGCCCGGCGACCCGCGCGTCACCCTGCTCACCAACGCCGACGGCTCCCCCGTCCCTACCGGTGCCCGTGCCCTCGAGCTCGTCGTGCGGCAGGTGGCGCAGCCCGTGCGCTGGGACCTGGTCCAAGCGACGATGGCAGGGCTGGGTGTCACAGGCCTGGTCGAGCTGGCCCCGGGCGGCGTCCTGGCCGGCCTGGCCAAGCGGGTGCTGCCGGACGTCGAGCGAGTCGCCCTCAAGACCCCGGACGACCTCGCCGCGGCGCGCGACCTCGCCGCCCGGCACGCCGGCACGACGAAGCAGGAGGAGCAGCAGTGACCCGTCCCACCCTGCGACAGGCGACCGGCCCCGCCCACACCCGGATCCTCGGGCTCGGCGGCGTGCGCGGCGAGCTCGTCGTGCCGAACGACGACATCGTCGGCCCGATCGACTCCTCGGACGAGTGGATCCGGCAGCGGACCGGGATCGTCACCCGGCGCCGTGCCGGGGCCGGCACCGACGTGCTCGACCTGGCGACTGCAGCGGCCGAGGCCGCGCTGAAGGACGCCGGCCTGACGGGCGCCGATGTCGACGCGGTGATCGTCTCCACCGTCACCTACTTCCACCAGACGCCCTCGGCCGCGGCGATCGTCGCCGAGCGGATCGGAGCCGCCCCGGCTGCGGCGTGGGACATCTCCGCGGCCTGTGCCGGCTACTGCTACGGCATCGGCCAGGCCGACGCCCTGGTGCGGGCCGGCAGCGCCCGCCACGTGCTCGTCGTCGGCGCCGAGAAGATGAGCGAGTTCATCGACCCG
>CAZFTZ010000120.1:0-2763 GCA_964521875.1 uncultured Cellulomonas sp.
CCCTTTCGGGGCTCTGGGTTGGTTTCCGGTCAAGTCTTCCGCACGACGAGGCCGGCGCCGGCCGCGGCGGGATAGCTCAGGTGGTTAGAGCACACGGCTCATAATCGTGGTGTCGCGGGTTCGAATCCCGCTCCCGCTACCGAAGCGCAGTGACGCGCCGGTCAGGCAGCCGTCAGGCGAGGCTCTCCACGCTGTGACCGACCGGCTGCAGCGACGCACGCAGCCGGTCGCGCACCCTGCTCTCCACGAGCACCGGGACGAAGTCCCGGATCGGCCGCCCGCTGAACCGCAGGTGCTCCGCTTCGACCAGCTCGGCGATCCGCTCGCGCGGGACGCCCGGGAAGTCGGCGCTGATGCTCACGATCGCGTTCTCGATCGCTGTGGTCTCGACGTCGTCCATACGACGAGGCTCACCCCGGCGGCACGGGCCTGCAACCGCTGCGAAGGTCCCGCTCAGGGTCCTCTCAGGGGCACCCCTGATGGACAGTCCCAACGACGTTCGGCCAGGCTGTCGTGGTGCCCCCACAGTCCTCCCCGCCGGCGTATGCCGCGGGTTCCCCGGCACCGGCGTCGACGGCCACGTCCGAGGGACCGGCGATCACGACCGAGCGGGTGACCAAGACGTTCGGCCACGTCACCGCGCTCTCGGACCTGACGGTCGAGATGCCCACCGGCGTCGTGGGCCTGGTCGGTGCGAACGGCGCCGGCAAGTCGACGCTCATCAAGATCCTGCTCGGCCTGCTGCCGCCGACCTCCGGCCGGGCGCGCATCCTCGGCCTGGACGCCGCCACCGACGGCCTGGCGATCCGCCGAGTCGTCGGCTACATGCCGGAGTCGGACTGCCTGCCGCCGGACGTGTCCGCCACCGAGCTCGTCGTGCACCTGGGGCGGATGTCCGGCCTGCCGGGCACGGTGGCCCGCGAACGCGCGGCGGACACGCTGCGGCACGTCGGGCTCTACGAGGAGCGGTACCGGCCCATCGGCGGCTACTCCACCGGCATGAAGCAGCGCGTCAAGCTGGCCCAGGCGCTGGTCCACGACCCGCGCCTGGTGCTGCTCGACGAGCCGACGAACGGCCTGGACCCCGCCGGGCGCGACGAGATGCTCGACCTGATCAAGCGGGTCGGCACGGACTTCGGCATCTCGGTGCTCGTCACCTCGCACCTGCTGGGCGAGCTGGAGCGGATCGCCGACCACATCGTCGTCATCGAGAGCGGCGTGCTGCAGCGCTCGACGTCGACGGCGGAGGCGACGGCGCTGTCCGGGGTGATGGTGGTCGAGGTCACCGAGCGCGGTCCCGAGGTCGTCGGGCGGCTGCGGGCGGCCGGCGCCGAGGTGGGGACGCCCGGGGACGATGCGAACCTCTTCACCGTCACGCTGGCCGACGAGGTCGTCCTGGACGCCATCCCCGCGGTCGCGGCCGACCTCGGCGTGGGCCTGGTGCGGATGCAGCGGCGGCGCCATCACCTCACCGAGATGTTCCGGGGAACGGCCGAATGAGCGACCAGGCTGCCGTGGCGTCGAACGGCAACGGCGACGTCATCCACGACATCGGGTTCCGGCACTACGACGGCGTGCGGTTCGGGCGCGGCTGGGTGGTCCGGTCCCTGCTCGTCGACACGTTGCGCGGGGTGTTCGGCCTGGGACGGCCCGCCCGCTCGAAGGTGATGCCGTGGATCCTCGTCGGGATCCTGCTGGCTCCGCCGCTGATCGTCGCCCTGGTCGCCGTGCTGACCGGCGCCGAGGAGCTGCCGATCTCCTACACCGCGTACCTGACGCAGCTCCAGCTGCCGATCGGGCTGTTCGTCGCCGGTGCCGCGCCGTACGCCGTCTCCCGCGACCTGCGCTTCGGCGTGATGCCGCTGTACCTGTCGCGGCCGATGCTGCGCACGGACTACGTCTGGGCACGGTACGGCGGGCTGGCCATCGCGGTGTTCCTCGTCACCGCGGTGCCGCAGACGCTGCTGCTGGTCGGGGCCCTGCTGGCCAAGCTGCCGGTCGGTGACAACCTCGCCGGCTGGGGCGGCGGGCTGCTCACCTCACTGTTCCTGTCTCTGCTGCTGTCGGCGCTCGGCCTGGCGATCGCGGCGTTCACGCCTCGGCGGGGCCTGGGGGTCGCGGCGATCATCACCACGCTGCTCGTCCTCGCCGGCGTGTCCTTGGCGCTGTCCGGCATCGCGCAGCCCGAGCCGGTCCCGCCGGGCGGTTCACCCAAGAACGCCGCGGTGCTCGCGGGCGTGATCGGCCCGTTCCGGCTGATCGACGGCCTGGCGCACCGGGTGCTCGGCGTCGACGCGACGATCGCGGAGTTCGCGCCGTCGACCGCCGGGCAGACGGCGCTGTTCGCGCTGGTGTACCTCGTGCTCGTCGCCGGCGCCGGGCTGCTGGTGCTGCGCCGCTACCGGAAGGCGGGTCGGCTGTGAGCTCCATCGTCCTGGACAAGGTGTCCCGCTGGTACGGCAACGTCGTCGCGGTCAACGACGTGACGATGACGGTCGGCCCGGGCATCACCGGCCTGCTCGGTCCGAACGGCGCCGGCAAGTCGACGCTGATCTCGATGATGGGCGGCTTCCTCGCCCCGTCGGCCGGCACGGTGTCGCTGGACGGCGGCACGGTGTGGAAGAACCCGGAGATCTACCGGCAGGTCGGCCTGGTCCCCGAGGCCGAGGCGATGTACGACATGGTGACCGGCTGGCAGTTCATGCTCGCCAACGCCCGCCTCCACGACCTGCCGCAGCCCCGGGAGGCGGCCCGACGAGCGCT
>CAZFTZ010000121.1:0-5334 GCA_964521875.1 uncultured Cellulomonas sp.
GACGACCCCGAGGCGTGCGTGCGCGTCATGCGCCTCGCGTTCGCGTTCCGGCAGCGGTTCCGCAAGGACGTCGTCGTCGACATGGTCTGCTACCGGCGGCGCGGCCACAACGAGGGCGACGACCCGTCGATGACCCAGCCGCTGATGTACTACCTCATCGAGGCGAATCGCTCGGTCCGCAAGATCTACACCGAGGACCTCGTCGCGCGCGGCGACATCACGCTCGACGAGGCCGAGGGCGCGCTGCGCGACTACCAGGCGCAGCTCGAGCGGGTCTTCGAGGAGACCCGGCACCTGGACCAGCCGGCCACCGCACCCGACGAGACGGTCGCCGGCCTGGAGCGACCGGAGGCGCAGCACGAGGACGCCGGCGTCATGGTCGGCTGGCAGACCGCCGTCCCGGCCGACGTGCTGGCCCGGATCGGCACCGCGCACACCCGCCCGCCGGCCGGCTTCACCGTCCACCCCAAGCTCGTCAGCCTGCTGAGCAAGCGGGAGCAGATGAGCCGCGAGGGTGGGATCGACTGGGGCTTCGGCGAGATCCTCGCCTTCGGCTCGCTGCTGCTCGAGGGCACGCCGGTGCGGCTGACCGGCCAGGACTCCCGCCGCGGCACGTTCGCGCAGCGCCACGCCGTGCTGCACGACCGCGAGAACGGCGCCGAGTGGACGCCGCTGAGCTACCTGTCGCGTGACCAGGCGAAGTTCTGGGTCTACGACTCGGCGCTGACCGAGTACGCCGGGCTCGGCTTCGAGTACGGCTACTCGATCGAGCGTCCCGACGCCCTGGTGCTGTGGGAGGCGCAGTTCGGCGACTTCGCCAACGGCGCGCAGACGATCTTCGACCTGTTCGTCTCGTCGGCCGAGCAGCGTTGGAACCAGCGCTCGTCGCTCGTCGTGCTGCTGCCGCACGGGTACGAGGGCCAGGGGCCGGACCACTCGTCGGGCCGCATCGAACGGTTCCTTCAGCTGGCGGCCGAGGACAACCTGACGGTCGCCCAGCCGAGCACGCCGGCGAGCTACTTCCACCTGCTGCGCCGCCAGGCCTACGACCGGCCGCGCCGCCCGCTGATCGTCTTCACCCCGAAGTCGATGCTCCGCCTGAAGACGGCGACCTCGTCCGTCGAGGACTTCACCTCCGGCACCTTCCGGCCGGTGATCGGCGACCCGCTGGCCGAGGCGGAGGCCGGCGAGGTGACACGCGTGCTGCTGTGCTCCGGCAAGGTCTACTGGGACCTGCTGGCGCAGCGCGTCAAGACCGGCGACCGGCACACCGCGATCGTCCGGGTGGAGCAGCTCTACCCGTTCGACGCGCAGGCCGCCCGCGCCGCGCTCGCCCCGTACCCGGACGCCGAGCTGGTCTGGGTGCAGGACGAGCCGGAGAACCAGGGCGCCTGGTGGTACGTCTCGCTGCACGTGCCGCAGCTGCTCGGCCGCGCCCTGCGCGTGGTGTCCCGGCCGGAGTCGGCCGCCACCGCCACCGGCTCGCACCAGCACCACGCCGCCCAGCAGGCCGAGCTGCTCGAGGCTGCCTTCCGTCGTTGATGCTGGCCGGCGTCAGGCGGACACACGCTCGTTGAACCGATCGCCTTTCCGGTCGGCGGGCGCGCCGTCGGCGGCGCCCCGGCCGGGGCCTGGGAGGATGGCCCCCGGTTCGCGGACGACGAGCGGACGACGAGACGCGGCGAGCGCACGACGAGGACACTGAGGCGGTGATGGGCGTGGTGGCGGATCGGCCGCTGCGGATCGTGGTGGTCGGCGACGAGCTGGTGTCCGGCGCCGGCGACCCGAAGGGCCTCGGCTGGGTGGGGCGGGTCGCCGCCCGCACCCTCGCCCCGGTCGCGCCGATGTTCCTCACGCTGCCGGTGCCGGGCGAGAGCACCGCGGGCCTCGGCTCCCGCTGGGAGGCGGAGGCTGCCAAGCGCTGGGCGCCGGAGGCCGACAACCGGCTCGTCGTCGCACTCGGCCGGTCCGACGTCGCGATCGGGCTGTCCCCGGCGCGGAGCCGGCTCAACCTCGCCAACGTGCTCGACGTCGCCGAGCACCACCGGGTGCCCGCCTTCGTCGTCGGTCCCCCGCCCGGGACGGACGCGGACCGCGACCGCCTCGCGGAGCTGTCCGCCGCCTTCGGCGACGTCGCGAGCCGCCGGCGGGTGCCGTACGTCGACTGCTTCACGCCCCTGGTCGCCCACGAGCAGTGGCTCGCCGACCTCGCCGCCGGTGACGGGCACCTGCCCGGGCAGGCCGGCTACGGCCTCATCGCGTGGCTGGTGCTCCACACGGGCTGGCACGTCTGGCTCGGCCTGCCCGAGGACCTGTAGCGCGACGGCTCCGGTCACCCCGACCTCACGGGTCGTGGTGACCGGCATGGGCCGTCAGCCGCGCAGCGTGCTGCGCACCGCCGACCGCGCCGAGGCCAGCACAGTCCGCACCGTCGTCACGGTGAGGTCCGTCACCTCCCCGACGGCGTCTGCGCGGCGCAGGTCGGCGCGCAGCTCGTCGGCGAACCGCCGGATCGCCGCGTCGGCGTCCATCCTGCGGGCGTGCGAGGCGGCCCGGGCGTCGTGCGTCGGTCCGTTCTCGACGTGCACCGCGCCGGCCCGCGCCCGCTCGGCGGCGCCGGCGAGCTCGTCGCGCAGCCGCGACATCGCCTCGCGGACGTCGTCGCGCACCGCGCCGGCGCGCTCCCGCACCGTGGCGGCGATGTCCGCCTCGACCGCGGCGAGGTCCGCCCGGCGCTCGTCCAGCTCGCGCCGGCCGGCGTCGGTCAGCCGGTAGGTCGTCTTGCGGCCGTCGTCGGACCGCACGACGAGGCCTTCCTCCTCCAGCCGGGCCAGGCGTGGGTACACCGTGCCCGCGCTGGGCCGGTAGGTTCCGCCGAACCGGTCGGACAGGGCTGTGATCAGCTCGTAGCCGTGACGCGGGCCCGCCTCGAGCAGGGCCAGCAGGTACAGCCGCAGCTGCCCGTGCCCGAAGACGATCGCCATCAGGCGGCCTGCGGCGCGCGCCGCAGCACCGTCAGGTTGCCGGAGACGGTCGTCACCTGGACGTGGCAGGTGCCGTCGCCGCTGGCGATGTCGACGTTGCGGGTGCCCGGCCGGCCGCCGTACTCCTGCTCGTCGACCACCACCCGCCCGGACACCGACTGGCCGGTGACGCGCACGCCCTTGCCGGCGGGCAGCCGCAGCGTCACGTCCCCGGAGACCGAGGTCGCGGTGACCGACGAGGTGCCCGACGAGACGTCGAGCGTCACCCGGCCGGACACGGACTTCGCCGTGACGATCGTCAGGTCACCGGAGGCGGCGAGCTCACCGGACACCGAGTTCAGCGCCAACGCGCCGCTGTGGCCGCGCACCGCGACGTCGCCCGAGACGGTGCGGGCGGACAGTGCGCCCCGCGTACCGTCGACGACGACCGAGCCGGACACCGTCGACACGGACGCGTCCTCCTGGACGCCGGCGAGCAGCCCCTCGCCGCTCACGGTGCCCAGCCGGACCGCGACGTGCGCGGGGACGGCGATGGTCACGTCGGCGCGGTCGCTGCCCCGGAAGTGGGTCAGCGTGTCGAGGAACTGCTCCCAGCCGCCGAGCGTGAACTGGTAGCCGAGCCGCAGCTCGCCTTCGCGGTACGTCACCTCGAGCGGCCGGCCGTGCACCGCGTGCACCTCGACGCGCACCACGGGCTCGTCGTGCACGACGACGTCCGCCCGTCCGCCGACCAGCCCGACGCGCAGCCGGGACACGTCGTCGACCTCGATCACCTGCGGGCCGTCGACGACCCACGAGTCGGTTGCCATGATGGTCTCCAATCGCGATATATCTCGTTTGCAGGACACGCTATATCGCGTCCGAGTGGGCACGCAACCCCTCAGGTCCTCCCGGGGGCCCGTCCCTCGTCCCGACTTTCCTGAGGTCTGTGGGGTCGGTCACCTCGGAGACCTCGGAGGAGTCGGGGGCGACAGGGGAACGCGGGCAGGAACGACGACGGCGGGCGGCGACGCCGAGACGTCAGGCGACGATGCCGGCCGCCTTGAGCTCGACGGTGAGGTCGTGCGGGTTCGACGAGGCCGCCATCGCCTCGTCGTACGTCACGACGTCGTCGCGCACCAGCCGGAACAGGTGCTGGTCGAAGGTCTGCATCTTGTAGAAGTCGCCCTCGCGGATCAGGTCGTTGATCGGCGGGTTCTCCAGCGGCTCGACGATCGCCTCGGCGATGCGGCCGGTGGTCACCATCACCTCGACCGCCGGCACGCGGCCCGAACCGTCGGCCTTGCGGACCAGCCGCTGCGACACGATGCCGCGCAGCGCCTGGGCGAGCGCGATGCGGATCTGCTTCTGCTCGTGCGGCGGGAAGAAGTCGACGATGCGGTTGATCGACTCGGCGGCGTCGATCGTGTGCAGCGTGGAGAACACCAGGTGCCCGGTCTCGGCCGCGGACAGCGCCGCGCGCACCGTCTCCACGTCACGCATCTCGCCGACGAGGATGACGTCCGGGTCCTGGCGCATCGCGGCGCGCAGCGCCACGGCGAAGTCGGCGGTGTCCTGGCGCACCTCGCGCTGGGAGACGATCGCCTTCTTGTCGGAGTGGAGGATCTCGATCGGGTCCTCGATGGTGACGATGTTCACCTCGCGGTACGAGTTGACCAGGTCGACCATCGAGGCCAGCGTCGTCGTCTTGCCGGAGCCGGTCGGGCCGGTGACCAGCACCAGGCCGCGCGGCTCCAGCGACAGCTCGCCGACGACCTCCGGCAGCCCCAGCTCGCTCAGCGACTGCGCCCCGACCGACACCCGGCGGAACACCATGCCGAACGTGCCGCGCGCCTGGTACGCGTTGACACGGAACCGCCCGACCCCGGGCAGCGAGAACGCGAAGTCCGCCTCGTGCGTGGTGCGGAAGATCTCGACCAGCTCGTCGGGGATGACCTCCTCGAGCATCCGCTCGGTGTCGCCCGGGCGCAGGTCAGGGGCCTGCAGCTTGCGCAGCCGGCCGTCGACGCGCACCCGCGGCGGCGACCCCACCTTGACGTGCAGGTCGGAGCCACCCGTGCTGGCGAGGGCGTGGAGGAACGGGATCACCGAGACCGGCTGAGCCGCGGGCTGATTCACCCCAGGAGTATCGGCCCAGGCCGCGCTCCACTTGAACCCCTTCGGGTGAACCGGACGATCCGGACGCCGACGGCCCGCCGCTCGTCGGCCCCGACCCGCGTCACCGGGCATCACGGCAGGTGTGGGACGATGGACGCCGACGTCGCGCCCCGCGGGTGCGCGCACCAGCATCCGAGGAGAGTCCGATGAGCAAGCGTGGCCGCAAGCGCAAGGGCCGTGCCGGGAGCGCCGC
>CAZFTZ010000122.1:0-5958 GCA_964521875.1 uncultured Cellulomonas sp.
TGTGACCGACGAGACACATTTGCCCGCCACCCGGCCCGGTCCCGACGACCCCGGCGCTGGGACCATGGAAGAGCGGCGGAGGGATCCGCCCAGCGACCGCGGCACAGCACCGCCAGGGGCCCTCCCTCCCCACCGCTGGGAGGTAGACCATGCAGTGCTACGACTGCGCCGTCGCGCAGCAGACCAGCCAGGCCGTCGCCGTCTGCGCGACGTGCGGCGCGGGCATCTGCCTGGAGCACGCCGTGCTGGCGCACCCCGACGAGATCGCCGTCACCGTCGGCATCCCGACGACCACCCGGCTGCCCGGCCGGCGCTTCCTGTGCCAGACCTGCGCCGCGGGCGCACCGGAGCGGGAGGCCGCCGCCCCGGTGGGGTACGTCGTCAACGCCCCGAACGCCTGACGCTCACATCCCGCGCCCCGTTCCCGGCAGCTCGACCGGGACGGGGCGCACCACGTCCGGCGCTCGGGCGGGCGTCTCCCGTCACGGTGCGCGTCCTGCCGCCGTGGGACCGAGGACCGCGAGCGGTCGTCCGCCCGCCCGCTAGGCTCGGGACGTCACGGCGGTGGGGCTCGCCACAACCGCGGACGCGCCTACGGCGCAGCCGCCAACGGTCCCTGGGAACCCGAACAGGTGCATGCCGTGACGCCCTTCCCGGCCACCGCGGCAGGCACCCGGCGGGTTTCACCTCCAGTTCGGTGAAGCAACGGAAGGAATGACGATGGCACGCGACGGTGTGGCGTTCTCCGAGGTGTCGGCCCTGGAGATCCTCGACTCCCGCGGGAACCCCACGGTCCAGGTCACCCTGGTGGCCGACGACGGCGTGACGTACGTCGCCGGCGTGCCGTCGGGTGCCTCGACGGGGACCCGCGAGGCGGTCGAGCTGCGCGACGGCGACACGTCCCGGTACGCCGGCAAGGGCGTGACGCAGGCGGTCGGGCACGTGAACGACGAGATCGCCGGCCTGCTGAAGGGCAGGACGTGGTCCTCCCTCGCCGAGCTGGACGCGGCTGTCATCGCTCTCGACGGCACCCCGACGAAGGCCCACCTGGGTGCCAACGCGATCGTCGGCGTCTCGATGGCCGCTGCGCGCGCGTTCGCCGCGACGACGCCGCTGTGGCAGTCGCTGCAGCCCGCGGGCGTGACCCCCCGCCTGCCCGTCCCGCACTTCAACGTGCTCAACGGCGGCGTGCACGCCCCGAACGACCTGGACTTCCAGGAGTTCATGGTCGCGCCGGTCGGCGCGCCGAGCTTCCCGGAGGCGCTGCGCGCCGGCGCGGCGGTCTACGGCCGGCTGCGCGCGCTGCTGCAGGCCAAGGGCGAGGCGACCGGCCTGGGCGACGAGGGCGGCTTCGCCCCGAACATCGCCAAGCCGGAGGACGTGCTGGCGCTCATCGTCCAGGCGATCACCGACGCGGGGTACCCGACGGGCAAGGCGGGCGTCGCCATCGCGCTGGACCCCGCGGCCAGCGAGTTCTACCGCGACGGCGCCTACCACGTCGCCGGCGAGACGCTGAGCAGCGACGACATGATCGCCCGCTACGAGGCCATCGCCACCGACTTCCCGGTGTGGTCGCTCGAGGACGGCCTGGCCGAGGGCGACTGGGACGGCTGGGAGCGGCTGACCGCCCGCCTCGGTGACCGGCTCCAGCTGGTGGGCGACGACATCTTCGTCACCAACCCGGCGATCATCACCGAGGCGATCGCGCGCAAGGTCGGCAACGCGGCCCTCATCAAGGTCAACCAGATCGGCTCGATCACCGAGACGCTGGACGCCCAGCGGATCTGCCGCGAGGCCGGCTACACGCAGATGATCAGCCACCGCTCCGGCGAGACGGCCGACAGCTTCATCGCCGACCTGGCGGTCGCCACCGGCACCGGCCAGCTCAAGACCGGCGCCCCGGCCCGCGGCGAGCGCGTCGCCAAGTACAACCGCCTGCTCGAGATCGCGGCCGCCCACCCGGATCTGGCCTACGGTCTGGTGTCGTGACCCTGATCCTGCTGCGCAACGGGCAGAGCCTGGCGGACGCCCGGCAGGCGTTCGCCGGGCTGCTCGACCCCGAGCTGACGAGCACCGGCGTCGAGGAGGCGCACACCGTCGCCGACCTGCTCACCAGCAGGCACGTCACGCTCGACCTCGTGGTCACGTCCCCGCTGGTCCGGGCCGTGCAGACGGCGGACGCCGTGCTGGCACGGCTCGGCCTGCCGGGCGTGGAGCGGATGGTGTCGTGGCGGCTGGCCGCCCGCGACCTCGGCTGCCTCACCGGGGTGGCCAAGCCGCGCGCCGTCGAGAAGTTCGGCTTCGACGCCCTGGCCGAGTGGCGCTTCTCCACCGACGGCCACCCGCCGGCAGCCAGCCCCGAGCGGGTGCGGTCGCTGCCGTGGCTGCCGGCGGCGGACGTCGTCGCCAACCTGCCGTTCGGCGAGGGCGAGTCGCTGCGCCAGGTGGAGGACCGGCTGCGCCCGCTGTGGGACGAGCTGCGCCGCCGCCTCGCCGACGGCGCCACCGCGCTCGTCGTCGCCCACACCGACTCGCTGCGCGCGCTGCGGCGCGTCGTGGAGAACCGGGAGCAGGACGAGGGTGACACGCTGCGCGTGGTGCCGGCCCAGCCGCTGGCCTACCGGACCGACACCGAGGGCAACGTCATCCCGCCGGCGCTGTACCTCGAGGACCAGCAGACCGCGGTCGCAGGCTGACCCCGAGCACGGCGGCGGCGACCATCCACGCCGCCGCGTACCCGAACGCCAGCCCCGCCGAGCCCGCCGCCCACAGCGCCCCGGCGACGAGCGAGGCACCCAGGTCGCCCAGCGCCTGGGTCAGCCCGAGCAGGCCGTAGCCGTTGCCGCGCAGCCGGTCCGGCAGCTGACGTGCGACGAACGTCGACTCCGACGTCTCCGCCATCCCGATGCCGATTCCGGCGAGCACGAAGCCGATCAGTGGCGTGGCCCAGCCCGCCGGCCCCAGGCCGAACAGCAGGTACGCGACGACGTAGACCCCCGCCCCGGCGATCAGCACCACACGCGGACCCCGCCGGTCCGCGAGCGAGCCGCCGACGAGCGAGGCGCCGGTCGCCGCCGCGTTGTGCGCCGCGTACATGAGGATCGCCAGGCTCGTCGCCGCCGTGGTGGAGCGGCCCGCCGCCTCGAGCTGCGTCGTCGCGCGCAGGATGAGGAACGTCGTGGCGAGGTTGCCCAGCTCGAAGCACGCCACCGGCACCAGGACCCGCGCCAGCCCTGCCTCGCGCAGCTCGCGCAGGTTGAAGCTCAGCCGCCGCTTGGCGCCGGGCTCGACGAGCGCTCGTCGGGCCTCCCGCGCGGCGACCGTGATCGCCGCGACCGCCAGCAGCCCGGGGACGAACGACCACAGCATCGCGTGCCGCACCCCGACCAGCGCGACGAGCAGCGAGGCGAGCAGCGGCCCGACGAGCGCGCCGAGGTTGTCCCCGGCACGCTCCAGCCCGCTCGCCCGGCCGTACGCCTGCGACGGGGCGAGTGACATCAGCAGCGTGTCGCGCGCCGGCGAGCGCACCCCGCGCGACGCCCACGCCAGCGCCCGCAGCACCGCCACCTGCCACACCGCGGTGGTCAGCCCGATGGCCGCGGTGGCCAGCGTCGTGACGAGGTAGCCACCCGAGGCGAGCCGTCCGCGCCGCTCCCGGTCCGCCGCCAGCGGCCCGCCGGCGAGCTTGGCGATCCCGGTCAGGGCGTCCGAGACGCCCTCGATCGCGCCGAGCGCCGCCGGGCCGGCGTGCAGCGTCGAGGACAGGAACCCCGGCAGCAGGCTGGTGACCACCTCGTGGGAGGCGTCCGAGGCGAACGAGGCGACTCCGACGGAGGCGATGCCCGGTGTGAGCCAGTGCTGGTCGGGAGCCTGGTCGACGGTCCCGTCCGTCACCTCGTCGGGCACGTGCGGCATCCTGCTAGCCTGACCGTTCCGGGCGCCAATCCACGTGGCGCCCGACGAGGTCCGGCGACGATGCCGCCCCGCGGATCCTGGCGAGAGAGGACGACGGTCGGATGGCCGCGTCGACGTGGGTACGCACGCCGGAGCTCGATGCCTTCGGCCCGTGGGTCCTGCCCGTGCGCACGCCCGAGGACGTGCCGGCGCTGTTCCGTGGCGCCGCCGACCTGACCGGCACCCGGATCGCCGTCAAGGTGCCGCGTTCGATCGAGCGCCGGGACGCGCGCGACGGCATGGACCTGTACCGGACCCTCGTGCTGGTGCGCGACGACGGCATCGAGGTGCTGTCCCGCGCGCCGCAGACCCCTGCCGGCTGGGAGCGCCGCCGGCTGGCCGCGAACGCCGTGCTCGCCCTGGAGGACAGCACCGACCTGCTCGACGGGATGCTGCGCATCCACGCCGCCGGAGGTGCCGCCGTGGAGATCCCGTACAACGGCGCGTCGGCCGATGTGGTGCGCACCGTGCTCGACGAGATCCGGTTCTCCTGGCGGCCACCGGCCGGGATCTTCGAGCAGCACGAGCCGATGCCGCTGGACGCGCTCGGGCCGGACGACGTCGGCCTGGTGTCGCTGCAGCGGGACCTGTGCCGGCACGACCCGCTGCTGCGGCCGCTGGTGCTGCGCCGGCGACGCACCGCGGCCCGCACCGGGAACCTGGTGCTGCGCGGGCTGGCGGCGACCTGGCCGACGACCCTGCACGCCGCGATGGTGGAGACCACCGGCTCCGAGCTGGTCCTGGTGCACCGGCGCGAGTGGCTGGTGCGCGGTCGTCGTGACGCGCACTCGCTGGCGACCACCGTGGTGCCGCTGGGCCGTGGCACGCACGTCGAGGCGATCGACGACGCGCGCTGGGCCGGCATCCGCCGGCTGCGGCTGGCGCCGACCGACGTCACGCTGTTCACCGTCGCCGGGGACGGCGTCGAGGATGCCGTCCGCAGGCAGCTCGGGTCCCGCTGACCGGTCACGTCACGGAGCGGGCGGGCAAGCGGCGGAAGCACCGAGCTCCCGCTCGAACAGGTCCCGCGCGAAGCTCGTCGACAGCGGTGGCGCAACCTCGAACCGGTAGGGCCGGCGCCCGTTCTCGCCTCGCTCCGCACGCAGGAACGCCGCGGGCGGGGTGCCCGACGAGTGCAGCTCGTGCGCCAGCCCGTACAGGTGCGTGACGACGACGGTTCGCACCCCGGCCTCGACCAGGGCACGTACCACCGTGAGCGCGATCTGCGACCCTTCCGCCTCGTTGGTCGAGGAGAACGACTCGTTGCTCAGCAGCAGCGCCCCGGGTTCCAGCTCGTCCACCAGCGCGGAGAACCGGGCCAGCTCCTCGTCCAGCTTGCCGTGCACCAGGGCGGCGTCCTCCTCGCGAGCCCAATGGGTGCGCACAGCCGGTGCCAGCGCGGCCGTGAACGCCTGCGCCGGCGCGAACGCGCCCGCGCCGGCCAGCAGGTGCGCCACGCCGAGGGCACGCGCCAGCGTCGTCTTGCCGCCGTGGTTGGCGCCGGTGACGACCAGCAGCCGCACTCCGTCCGCCGTCACGTCGTTGGCGACCGCGGGCCGGCCGGTGCGCAGCACCAGGCAGGGGTCGTACAGGCCCTGGACGCGCAGCACGTCCTCGACCGGCGGCACCGGCGTGGGCACGCACAGCGCGGCACCGGCGGCGGTCAGCGCGGCGTGCAGGTTGAGGCAGGCGAGGTAGAACGCCGTCTCCCCGCGCAGCACCGTGAAGAAGTCGTGGACATGGCTGGCGGCCTGGTCGGCGACGTCCGCGACGTGCCACAGCGCCCGATCGCGCAGCTCGCCGAGGGCGCGGAAGCCGGCCTCGTCGCGGTCCGCGATCTCGAAGGAGTGGTTCGGCTTGCGCACCGCCGGCCGCGAGAACAGCCGTCCGACCCGCTGCGGCACGCGTGGCACCGGGTGCGCCACCTGGCCGTCAACGGCGAGCCGGGAGCTCATCAGCAGCCCGTCGCTGCGGGTCAGCAGCGCCAGGCGGTCGCGCATCTCG
>CAZFTZ010000123.1:0-3587 GCA_964521875.1 uncultured Cellulomonas sp.
CCGACGAGCCGGACGCGTTGGCAACGACGGCACCCGACGGCGGCGACGAGCCCGCGCCGGCCGACGCACCCGACGTCCCCGACGAGGCCACCCTCGCCCGCATCGCCGCGCCGGCCACCGTGCGGCGGGCGCCGAAGTTCGGCGCCTTCGTCGGCTACGGCGCGGCGCTGGGGTTCGTCGTCGGCGTGGTGCTGGCGATCGCGCTGGACCGCGGTGACCTGGCGGGGGAGGGCGGCGGCGTGCTGCCGTTCCTCGGCGGCTCGAACGGCGCTCGGCTGATGACCGGCGTCGCGCTGGCGGGGGTTGGCGCGCTCGTCGGCGCTCTGCTGGCGCTGTGGGCGGACGCCCGCTCCCGGCGCCACGCCCGCTGACCGCGACGCGCCTGCCGACAGCGAAGTCGCTACGCCCGCGCCCCGTACCGCAAGCCGTCGAGCACGAGGTCGAGGATCGTGCGCACCTGCGGCTCCCACTGCGGCCCCGCCGGCACGTTCCACACCGCGCCCATCGCGCGCCAGACGTCCCCGGCGTCGACGTCGGAGCGCACCGAGCCGTCGTTGGCCCCGGCGGCGAGCAGCTCGCCGATCGCCCGGATGATGAGCTCGCGGGTCTCGGAGAACAGCGTGCCCTCGGCGCCGATCGCGGCGCGCAGCGCCTCTTTCATGCCGCCCTTGGCGGCGGCGTAGCTGATGAACCGCACGGTCCACTCGCGCAGCGCGTCGATGGCCGGCGAGCGCTCGGCGAGCAGCTGCGGCGCCCGTGCGCACAGCTCCTCGACCTCGTGCCGGTAGGCGGCCTCGACCAGCGCGTTGCGGTCGGGGAAGTTGCGGTAGAGCGTGCCGACGCCCACACCGGCGTTCGCGGCGATCGTCTCGAGCGGCACGTCGGCGCCGTCCTTGGCGAACGCCTCGACGGCCGCGGCGAGGAGCGCGTCGCGGTTGCGGCGCGCGTCGGCTCGCAGCGGGCGCTCGCCCGCGCTGCCCGTCGTCCGCTCGTCGTCCACCGTCCTCCTCCGTCCGGTTGCTAACCGGAGCAACCTCCGGTTAGCCTGGGACCACCAACCGGACGTTCCTCCGGTTACAGCCTACCGGCCTTCGCCGGCCGGGTCAGGAGCAGTCCTGAAGACCTGGTTCATCACGGGCGCGTCGCGCGGGTTCGGCCGCGAGTGGGCGACCGCCGCGCTCGAGCGCGGCGAGCGTGTCGCCGCCACCGCGCGTGACCTGTCCACGCTCGACGAGCTCGTCGCGCGCTTCGGCGACGCGATCGTGCCGCTGCAGCTCGACGTCACGGACCGGGCGGCCGACTTCGCCGCGGTCGCCGAGGCGGCCGACCGCCTCGGCCGTCTGGACGTCGTCGTCAACAACGCCGGCTACGGGCAGTTCGGCATGGTCGAGGAGATCTCGGAGGCCGAGCTGCGCGCCCAGCTCGAGACCAACCTGTTCGGCGCGTTCTGGGTGACGCAGGCGGCGCTGCCGATCCTGCGGGCGCAGGGCAGCGGCCACATCGTCCAGGTGTCGTCGATCGGCGGCATCTCGGCGTTCCGCAACGTCGGCGCGTACCACGCCTCGAAGTGGGC
The DNA here is from genome assembly GCA_964521875.1 of uncultured Cellulomonas sp. Taxonomy (GTDB): domain Bacteria; phylum Actinomycetota; class Actinomycetes; order Actinomycetales; family Cellulomonadaceae; genus Cellulomonas. Next base: position 1,574 of record CAZFTZ010000123.1, read on the forward strand.
GCTGGAGGGGTTCAGCCAGGCGCTCGCGCAGGAGGTGGCCGACTTCGGCATCCACGTCACGCTCGTCGAGCCCACAGGCTTCTCCACCGACTGGGCCGGACCGTCGGCGCGCCACGCGACGCCGCTGCCCGCCTACGACCCGGTCCGCGAGCGGGCCGACCGCGAGCGTGCCACCCGCACGCCCCGGCGTGGCGACCCGCACGCGAGCGCGGCAGCGCTGCTCCAGGTGGTGGACTCGCCCAACCCGCCGCTGCGCGTCTTCTTCGGGGAAGGCAACCTTGCCACCGTCGAGGCGGAGTACGCCCAGCGCCTGGAGACCTGGCGCGAGTGGGAGCCGGTGGCGGTGCAGGCGCACGGCGGTCAGGCGGTGGCGCGATGAAGGTGGGCGCCCACCTGATGCGGTTCGACTCGGTCGCACCGGCGGCGCTGCGCGACGAGCTCGCGGCCACGGCCGACGCGGCCGAGGCGGCCGGCCTGTCCTGGCTGTCCGTCATGGACCACTACTTCCAGATGGAGTCGGCCGGCTTCCCCCGCACCGACCCCATGCTCGAGGCGTACACCACGCTCGGCTTCCTCGCCGGCCGCACCTCGACGGTCCGGCTCGGCGTGCTGGTCACCGGTGTGACGTACCGGCATCCCGGCCTACTGGCGAAGATCGGCGCCACGCTCGACGTGCTGTCCGGCGGGCGGGCGACGATGGGCCTGGGCGCCGCCTGGTACGAGCGGGAGCACCTGGCGCTCGGCGTGCCGTTCCCGCCGCTCAAGGAGCGGTTCGAGCGGCTGGAGGAGACGCTGCGGATCTGCCGCCAGATGTGGGACCCGGCGCAGACCGGCCCGTTCGAGGGCGTCCACTACCGCTTGGCGGAGACGATCTGCGAGCCGATGCCGCTGAGCAAGCCCGAGATCATGGTCGGCGGCAGCGGAGAGCAGAAGACGCTGCGCCTCGTCGCGCAGTACGCCGACGCGTGCAACCTGTTCTCCGCGACGCCCGACGAGCTCAGCCACAAGCTCGACGTGCTCCACGGGCACTGCGAAGCGTTGGGCCGCGACCCGAGGGAGATCCGGGTGACCGTCCTCAACGCCGGCGCGCCCCTCCTGCAGGGCGACGTCGCGGGCTTCGTCGAGCAGATGCGGCCCTTCGCGGCTCTCGGCGTCGACACCGTCATCCTGCGCCCGCCGGCGACTCCCCTGGCCGCCTGGGTGCACGAGGTGGTGGCCCCGGCGGTGGGGCCACTCGCCGAGCTGTAGCCCGAGGTCAGGCGGCCGCGGGTATCACGCCCGGGGTGCCCTGCCTCCTCCTCGACACGCCGACCGGTCGGGTCGGCCGGGAGTCGACCGGGAGGAGGCAGGGCGATGCCGACGACGAAGCGGGCCACCGCACCCACCACGAGGAAGGGCGCTGGCGCCGTCGCGCCGAGCGTGAGCATCGCCGCGGACGAGGTCGTCGTCCGTGGCACCCCGATCGTCGTCACCCTGCCCGCCAAGGCCCGGGCCGACGAGGTCGGCGGCATCGCCGTCCAGGGCCGGCGGGCCCGCGTCACGCTCGCCGAGGGCGGCAAGGCGGTGACCGTCGACACCACCGACCTGCCGACCGGCTCGCACCTGCTGCTGGTCCAGGAGCTGCCGGGCGCGCCGGCGGAGAGCCGGGCGATCGCCTTCCACGTCGTCGAGACCGGTGCGCCGATCCCGGCCGGCGTGCGGCTGCACCACGCGGCACGGTTGCGGTTCGGCGACCTCGACGTGGCGCGGCTGCCGATGGAGGGCCGGCCCCGCTCGCCGTACGTCGACGTGTTCAAGGGCGAGGACCGCCGAAGCGGCGACCCGGTCGAGCTGGCCTTCGGCCCGGACGGACGGCCGGTTCGGCTGCAGAGGGAGCTGGAGGCGCTGGCGAAGCGGCGCCGGGAGCGCTTCGGCAAGCTCCACCCCGACCTCGTCGGGCGCCTGGATCGGACGAGGAGCGACGACGCCGTGGTCCCGGTGGCGGTCTGGCTGCGCACGGACGACGACGGCACGC
>CAZFTZ010000124.1:0-11151 GCA_964521875.1 uncultured Cellulomonas sp.
CCGCCGATCGCACCGACGGCACCGGTGACGTCCATCGTCCCGGTGCCGGCGATGTGCTGGCCGTTCGCCTCGTCGGCGGGGGTGAGCTCGTCGACGATGCCGAGCGCGAACATCGTCCCGGCGCTCGGGCCGCCGACGCCGTCGATCTGGATCGTCACGTCCACCGGGAAGTCGAACTTCGGGTCGACGTAGACGCCGATCAGCGCGCCCTGGCCGTCGTCCCGCGAACCGGTCACCACGGGGACCTCGGTCGCCTCGCCGTCCCGTGTCACGCCGACCTGGATGGTCGCGCCCGGGGTCACCTTCGCCAGCGTGTCCATGAGCGTCTGGTAGTCGGGCAGCGGTGTGCCGTCGATGGACGTCAGCACGTCGCCCTCGTGGAGCTTGTCCGCCGCGTCGGTGCCGTCGACGGTGCCTGCCACCGTGAGCGTCGCCGGCACCGTGTAGCCGAGCTGGACCAGCGCCGCGACAGTGGCGTTCTCCTGCGAGGAGGTCATCTCCTGCTGGTTGGTCTCGTCGATCTGCTGCTGCGTCTGGCCGGTCGGCACGATCTGCTCCGTCGGCACCACGACGTCCGCACCGGACAGCCAGCCGCGCAGCACGTTCGCGACCGACGACGGGTAGTCCGGCGTGCCGGTCGCGGAGATCGTCGTCAGCCGCAGCTCCCCCGAGCTGTCGTACGTCTGCGCGCCGGAGATCGTGATGAGCGGCGTGCCGTCCTGGTTGCCGAGCACGTCGGTCGTCGGGCCGGGCATCTCCACCGCGTACGGCGCGGGCAGCACGACGAGCCCGGCCAGCAGCACCGCGCTGGCGAGCATCCCGCCCGCGAGCAGCGTCGAGCGCGGGCCTGGACGCGGCGGCTGGCCGACGAGCACTCCGGGCTCGTCGGCCGGCGACTGCGGCGCCCCGAGGCCGAAGGAGGCGGCGGCGTCCGAGGCCGCGCCACCGGCGGGAGCGGCTGGCTGCGGCGCGGCGGAGTCGGGCGGGGTGACGTGCATCCCCCGATCATCCCTCACCGCCCTGGGACCGCCCGGCCGGCCCGTCCTGCAGGCGGCCGCGTCCGCACACCCTCGCCGCGTCCGCACGTCTTCCCCGAGCGCGCACCCTCTCCACCGAGCGCGCACCCTTTCGCGCACGCCGAGCACGCGCCCGGCGCACCAGGGCCGCGCTCGGCGGAGTCGGCCGTCGCGGGTTGTGGCCGGAGAGGCGCGGGCGGGCTGCGCCGTGAGCGAACCCGGGCACCCACCGCACGCTGCGGGGCACGTCGGGGGCGCGCCCGCCGTTACCGTGGTCGGACCGACGCAGGAGGAGCGAGCAATGAGCGCCGACGAGCCCTTCGACCCGGCCGCGGCCGGCTGGGAGCAGCTGCTGCGCTCCATGCTCGGCCCGGCGGCCGACGACGTGATCGCCCAGCTGCGCGACAGCGGGTTCGACCCGTCCCGGCTGCCGGCCGTCCCCGGGATGCCGACCGACCCGGAGTCGATGCGGCAGCTGGCCGCCCAGGTGCAGCGGATGATGGCCGCCGCCGGCGAGGGCGGCGTCAACTGGGAGATGGCGCACGAGCTGGCGCGCCAGCAGGCGAGCGCCGGCGGCGACCCGTCGCTCGGCGCCGCGGACAGGCGCGCCGTGGCGGACGCGTTCTCGGTGGCCGAGCTCTGGCTCGACCCGGCGACGGACCTTCCGGCCTCCGGCGCCCCGGGGCAGGCGTGGAGCCGCGCGGAGTGGGTCGAGGCGACGCTGCCGACCTGGCGCACCCTCACCGAGCCGATCGCGACCTCGCTGGCCAAGGCCCTGGCGGGAGCGCTCGGCACGACGGTGCAGGACGACCTGGGTGGCGAGGCGACCGGCCTCGACGTCACCGAGATGGTCCACCGCCTGGGGCAGACGGTGTTCGGCCTGCAGGTGGGCCAGGCCGTCGGCGCGCTGGCACGCGAGGCGTTCGGCGCGACCGACATCGGCCTGCCGTTGCTTGCCACGCCGGTCCCGGTGCTGGTGCCGGGCAACGTCACGGCCTTCGGCGAGGGCCTCGAAGTGCCGGCCGACGAGGTACGGCTGTTCCTCGCGCTGCGTGAGGCCGCCGCCACACGCCTGGTGACGCACGTCCCCTGGCTGCGCTCGCACCTGCTCGGCGCCGTCGAGGCGTACGCCCGCGGCATCACCATCGACACCGACCAGCTCGAGGAGGCGGTGCGGGCCGTCGACCCGACCGACCCCGCCGCGCTCCAGGAGGCTCTGTCCGGCGGGGTGTTCGGCCCGCAGACGACCCCCGAGCAGCAGACCGCGCTCGATCGGCTCGAGACGTCGCTCGCGCTCGTCGAGGGCTGGGTGGACGAGGTGAGCGCCGCGGCCGCGGCACCCCACCTGCCGCATGCCGTCGCCCTGCGCGAGATGCTGCGCCGCCGCCGGGCCGCGGGCGGCCCGGCCGAGCAGACGTTCGCCACGCTCGTCGGGCTCCAGCTCCGCCCGCGCCGGCTGCGCGACGCCGCTGCGCTGTGGGCTGCGATCGCCGACGAGCGCGGCCTAACCGGCCGCGACGCGGTGTGGACCCACCCCGACCTCATGCCGACCGCCGCCGACCTCGACGACCCCGCGGGCTACGCCGCCCGCCAGCGCGAGGCCGACGCCGAGTCCGCCGCCCTGGACGCCGCGATCGCCGACCTGCTGGGTCGCGACGAGGGCGACGCCACCGCCTGACACCTTCCCATTGCCACCGTCCTAGAAGAGGACGCCCCGCGGCAGCTCGGCCGGCTCGTCCTCCGCGTCGCCGTCGGGTCCTTGCCCCTCGTCGTCCTCGTCGGACCGCCCGGCCGCCTCACCCCGGGCCAGCGCGTGGGCGTACCCGTCCAGGAAGCCGCGCGCCCGCTCCAGGTACGGGTAGCCGGCCAGCTCGGCCCAGAAGTCGGCACCGTGCCCGGCGTGCAACAGGTGCGCCAGCTCGTGCAGCAGCACGTAGTCGAGCACCCAGCGCGGCATCCCCTGCACGCGGTCGGAGATCCGGATGGTGCCGTCGATCGTCGTGCACGAACCCCAGCGCTTGCCCTGCCGGCTGGACCACGACACCGATGCCGGGACGGCACGACCGCCCAGGTACTGCGCCGAGAGCCGAGCCGCCCGCTCCGCGAGCGTCCCGTCCGACGGCCGGCGCCGCCGGTCCTGCGCCGCGAGCCGGCCCAGCATCCTGTCGACCCACTCGCGCTCCTGCGCCCGCGTGAACCGCGCCGGGATCGACACCACCGTGACGCCGCCCTCCCGCCAGGCCGTCACGGTGCGGGTGCGGCGGCGCGAGCGGCGGACCTCGACGGCGTCCGGGTTCGGCACAGACCGCACCGTAACCCCCGGGACCGACACCGCCACCGGCAGCCCCACGGACGGCGCGCCGTGCGCCGTTCGGCTGACGCTGGGCACGCGAGCGCAGGTCGGGGCGTGTGCGGCGCGGCCGGTCTGTACTGTGTGCCCCTAGGCCCGCCGGGATGGCGCCGGCCTTGTTCGGCGACGGAGCGCCCTACGCGCTCGTCGCACCACTTCGAGGAGGGACCCTGATGGCCGAGACGTACTCCGGCGAGTTCTACTGCGTGAAGTGCAAGGAGAAGCGGGAGGCGACCGGCGAGGTTGTCGTCTCGGAGTCCGGGCGCAAGATGGCCAAGGCCACGTGTCCGGTCTGCGGCACCAAGCTCAACCGGATCCTCGGCAAGGCCTGAGCCGGTCCCCCGCGAGGGGCTCCGCCACGACGGCGGGGCCCCTCGCGCCGTCTGTGGACGACGAGCCGCGCGCCACGCGCGGGAGATGGCACGCTTCCCCGCGACGACGAGGCGGGAGCGACGGATGAGACTGCGAGCGGGCCTGCGCGTGCTGCGACGGAGCGGCGACGAGGCGCAGGTCGGCACCGACCCGCGCTGGGCGGTGCGGCTGACCGGTCTCGCGCCGGGTGAGGTCGACACCCTGGTGGCCCACGGTCTCCGGGACGACGGGCCCCGGTTGCGCGCCCTGGTGGACGACCTGGCCCTGGCCGGCCTGGTGGTGCCGGACGACACCCCGCCACCACGCGCCGCCGACGACGCCGCGTGGGGCATGCTGCGACCGGACGACGACCCCGCGGCACGCGCCGGCCGCCGCGCGGACGCCTGCGTCGGCGTCGTCGGGCTCGGGGCGACCGGAGTCGGCATCGCCACCGGGCTGGCCGCCGCCGGCGTCGGCACCGTGCTGCTGGACGACGAGCGCACCGTGCGACCCGGTGACGTCGCCGGCACCGGCTACCGCTGGGGCGACGTCGGCCGACCGCGCGAGGAGGCGACCGCCCGCGCGCTGCGCGACGTGCGCCCCGGCGTCGCGGTCGGCGGCGTCGCGGCGCCGGACCTCCTCGTCGTCGTCGAGGGTGCCGCGGCCGACCCCGCCCGCGGCGAGCGGCTGATGAGCCTGGACGTGCCGCACCTGTCCGTCGTCGTGCGCGAGGCGGACACGGTCGTCGGGCCGCTCGTCGTGCCCGCCGGCCAGGGCCGTGCCGGGCCGTGCCTGCGCTGCCTGGACCTGCACCGTGCCGACCGCGACCCCGCCTGGCCCCTGCTGCTGTCGCAGCTCACCGGCTCCGAGCCCGACGAGCCCGGTCCCGTCGCCGCGGTCGCCGCGGGGCTCGCCGTGGCGGCCGTGCTCGGCGTCGTCGACGGCGTGCCGCCGCTCGTCGGGCGCACCTGGGAGGTCGGCCTGCCGGACGCCGTGCCGCGCGAGCGCACCTGGACCCCGCACCCGCGCTGCGGCTGCACCGGCCTGCCCGACGAGCCGTGACGCGTGAGGGCCCCGCACCGGTGATGGTGCGGGGCCCTCGTGTCGATGCCGGCCGGCCTACGCGGCCGATTCCACCGTGTCCTTGCGCGGGCGGCCACGGCCGCGCTTCGTGGCGACCACCTGGCCGCCGACGAACACCTCGCCGCCCCAGACGCCCCACGGCTCCGCACGCTCGGTCGCACCCGCCAGGCAACCCTCGCGGATCGGGCACGTGCGGCACAGTGCCTTCGCCTGCTCGACCTGTGCCGTGTGCTCGGCGAACCACAGCTCGGGGTCGTGCGAGCGGCACGGGATCAGGTCGGCGACCAGACGGTCGAAGTCGTCGGCGCCCGTGGTGGAGACGCCTTGGTACACGGTGTCGAGCAGCGTCGTGAGCTGCACGATTCCTCCTGGTGGTCTTGCTGGTGAGCTCTCGTTCGAGGGGTCCGCGGCCCTGAGGCTCACCGTGTTCACCGGGAGGAACAGAAAGGCCGCGGATCCGGTGCGGGATCCACGGCCTACGACGAGGTTCGTCGTCAGATCATGGGGACCCCGCGGGGGATCGTGAGGGCGTCGAGGCCGACGCCGACCGGGTTGCCGATGCCCGTGACGGGCGCAGTGCGCCCCTGGAGCCGGGCGTCACGCCGATCGGTGGACACAGTGCGCCCCTGGAACGGTGTGCCGAGCGCCGCGAGCAGGTGCGCAGGAACGCCGACGGCGCGGAACGTCCACGTGGAGTCGTTCGTCATCATCTCGGCCTGCACCTCCTCCCGAGCGAGGGCCCGCGCTTCTGCAGCGCAGCCCGGAGCAAGAACCTCGTCCACCGTAGGGGGACTCGCGGAGGGTGGCAACGGAAATTCGGTGCGAGTTTCGGCGAGTTCTCGCCGGGACCGGCCGACGAGCGCCGGCCGGTCGTCGGGCGCACCGCCACGGCCGTCCGACGAGCCCCGGGTCAGCCGCGCGCGACCAGGGCGAGCAACGTGGCGCCGTAGGCGTCGAGCTTCACCGGGCCGATGCCACGCACCCGCGCCAGCTCGGCGATCGTCGCCGGGCGTAGCGTCGCGAGGTCCTCCAGGGCGCGGTCGGCGAGCACGGTGTAGGCCGGCTTGTCGACGCGCCGCGCCTCGTCGGTGCGCCACTCGCGCAGCCGGGCGAGCAGCTCCGGGTCAGCACCGGCTCCGGCCCCGTCGGCCCCCGGGGAACCGGCGCGGCCCGTGCTGCCCGGCGAGGCCCACAATCCGTCGAGGAAGCGTGACACCGTGCGCGTCGCCCGCCCGCCGGGGTTGCGCGAGCGTGCGAACGACATCTCCAGCCGCTCACGCGCCCGGGTCACGCCGACGTAGAGCAGCCGGCGTTCCTCGTCGAGCGCGGCCGCCGTCTCCGCCAGCGAGATCGGCAGCAGCCCCTCGGACAGACCGACGAGGAAGACCACGTCCCACTCCAGTCCCTTGGCGGCGTGCAGTGAGGCCAGCGTCACGCCCTCCACCACCGGGGCGTGCTGGGCCGAGGCACGCTCGTCCAGCTCGGCGACGAGCGCGGCGAGGTTCGTCGCGCCGCCGGCCGCGAGGTCGTCGGCCAGCGAGACGAGCGCCTGCATCGCGTCCCACCGCTCCCGCGCGGCGCCCCGCGGCGCCGGGGGCTGCTGTGACCAGCCGACGGTGCGCAGCACGTCGCGCGCGTGCTCCGGCATCGGCACCTCCGGGTCGGCCGAGCGGACCGCTCCGCGCAGCAGCACGATCGCGTCGCGGACGTCCCGCCGGGCGAAGAACCGCTCGCCGCCGCGCACCTGGTAGCCGACGCCCGCTGCGGCCAGCGCCTCCTCGAACGCCTCGCCCTGGACGTTGGTGCGGTACAGCACCGCCACCTGGCTCGGCCGCGTGCCGTCGGCGACCAGCCGGGCGATCCGGGCCGCGACACCCGCCGCCTCGGCCTCGTCGTCGTCGTACGCGGTCCAGCGCACCGGCGGACCGTCCGGACGCTGCGCGACGAGCTGCAGCGGAGACGGCTCGCCGCGCTTCCTCCCGGACACCAGCAGCCGGTTGGCCAGCGTGACGACCTGCGGCGTCGAGCGGTAGTCGCGGACCAGCCGCACCTCCGTCGCGCCCGGGTGGGTGCGCGGGAAGCCGAGCAGGTGCTCCGGGCTGGCGCCGGTGAACGAGTAGATCGTCTGGCTCGGGTCGCCGACGACGCACAGCTCGTGCCGGCCGCCGAGCCACTGGTCCAGCAGGTACTGCTGCAGCGGGCTGACGTCCTGGTACTCGTCGACGACGAAGTGCCGGTACTGGCCGCGGATCTCCTCGGCGACGTCACGGCGCTGGGAGATCATCGCCGCGGTGAGCAGCAGCACGTCCTCGAAGTCGATGACGCCGCGCTCGTTCTTGACGTCCTCGTAGCTGGTGAGCAGCCGGGCGACCTCCTGCGGGGCGAAGCCCCCCGGCGAGGGGCGCGCGGCCGCGGCGACCGCCGCCGGGTAGTCGTCGGCCGGGACCAGGCTGACCTTGGCCCACTCGACCTCGCTCGCCAGGTCACGCACCGCGATCCGGTCGACGTCGAGACCCACCCGGCGCGCCGCCTCCGCGACGAGCTGCGCCTTCTGCTCCACCAGCCGCGGCGGTGCGCCGCCGACGACCTTCGGCCAGAAGAAGCCGAGCTGGCGCAGCGCGGCAGCGTGGAAGGTGCGCGCCTGCACGCCGGTGACGCCCAGGCCGCGCAGCCGCACCCGCATCTCCCCGGCCGCGCGCGCGGTGAACGTCACGGCCAGCACGCTGGCCGGCCTGTACACGCCGGTCCGCACGCCGTAGGCGATGCGGTGGGTGATCGCCCTCGTCTTGCCCGTGCCGGCGCCGGCCAGCACGCAGACCGGGCCGGTCAGGGCGGTGGCGACGGCGCGCTGCTCGGGGTCGAGCGCGTCGAGGAGGGTGTCGGCGGACATCGTCCGCCATCCTCGCAGCCTCCGCCGACAGCCGTTTGCGCTCGTCGGGCATCCGTGGAACGCCGCGAGCGCGGAGTACGTTGGCGCCCGGCGAGCGACCCGAGCAGCGAGGACCGATGAGAAGCACCGCGACCCTGACGATGTACACGACCACCTGGTGCGGCTACTGCGCGCGGCTGAAGAAGCAGCTGGACGGTGCCGGCATCGTGTACGACGAGGTCGACGTGGAGCAGGTGCCGGACGCCGCAGCGTTCGTGGAGTCGGTCAACGGCGGCAGCCGGACGGTGCCGACACTCGTCTTCCCCGACGGCTCGGCCGCCACCAACCCGTCCCTCGCCGAGGTCCGGGCCCGGCTTTCCTAGCTGACGCGCCGCCGTCGGCGGCTCGCGGCGAGATCGGTGCTTTCCTGCCGGATCGGCAGAACGATGCACCGAACCGCAGCGCAGACACCGACGTGGCGCGCTATCCGCCGGTCGGGAGGGCGGCGCCGAACCAGTCCGTGATCAGCGCGTAGGCCACGGACGTGCGCATCGGCAGCAGCACCTCGCCGGCGCGCACGCCTGCCGCGAGCTCGTCGCGCGAGAACCAGCGAGCGTCCGTCACCTCGACGCCGTCAACCGTCACCTCGGTGCTCGCCGCGTGGCCGCGGTAGGCCAGCATGAGCGACGCCGGGAACGGCCACGGCTGGCTGCCGCGGTACTCGACGCCGTCGACCACGACGCCCGTCTCCTCCGCCACCTCACGGCGCACCGCGTGCTCGGCGGACTCCCCCGCCTCGACGAACCCCGCCAAGGTCGAGAACCGGCCCGCCGGCCAGGCCGCGTTGTGGCCGAGCAGCACGCGGTCGTCGTCGTCCACCACCGCGACGATGATCGCCGGGTCGGTGCGCGGGTAGTGCTCGGAGCCGTCGACCGTGCACACCCGCACCCAGCCGGCCTGCGCCGGGACCGTCGGGGCCCCGCAGCGCGGGCACCGGGGGTGGCGGGTGTGCCACTCGTCGAGCGCGACCGCCATCGTCGCCAGGCCCGCGTCGCGCCCCGGGAGGTCCGCGCCCGCGTCGCGCAGCGACACCCAGCGCAGGCCCGGGGCGGGCGTGGGCGCGGCCGGGCTGCCCGACGAGTCGGCCGGAGCGAGCTCGGCCGTCGGGGGGATCGCCGGATGGTCGCCGTCGCCGGACGGCGCCGACGAGTGGACCAGGACGTCGGAGGGCCGGCCGACCCGTGGCACGCCGCCACCACGGCGCACGCGCTTGGCGAGCACGAGGGGTGCGCCATCGTCGTCCCCGTTGCGGCCGAGCAGCAGCCACTGCTCGTCGGCGGCCTGCTCGTCGATGGCGTGCCCGTAGGTCCGGTGACTGTAGGCCGGGGCGTCGCCGGCCGAAGCGCCGCCGGCCGGGCGTTCGTCGTCGCCTACGACCCGCGCGGCCGTCGCCGGGTCGAGCAGCGCCGCCGCGCCGGACTCCCCCAGGACGACCTGGCCACCACCGACGACCAGCACCTCCGTCGCGGGGTCGCGGCGTGCCCGGGCGAGCAGGCCGGGGTCGGCGCGCAGGTCGGCGGCGCGGTCGAGGACGGCACGGGCGAGCGGCAGGGCGGCGGCGAGGTCCACGCCCCCACGCTAGGTCGCCGCCACACCCCCGGTGCCCTGATCGGGCGGGCAACCGACCGCGTGGCGCAGCGGTCGCTCTCCGCGGGTGGCGGACACGCCGGGCCGGGCGCCCCGGCAGCCCACGCCGGCCGACCTACCCTGGCGAGGTGCCCCGCTCACCGCTCGCGCTCGCCGCCCTCGCGACCGTCGCCGTCCCCGGCCTCGACGCGTTCGACGTCCGGACGCCGCTGCAGGGCGGGTCCGAGTACGACGTCGCGCTGGTCACCGACGCCGAGCAGCGCCACTGGGTGGTCCGCGCGCCGTCGAACGCCGCCGCCGGCGCCGCCCTCGAGGCCGAGGTAGTGCTGCTCGACGCGCTGGCCGGTCAGGTCGACGCGGGCGCGCTGCCGTTCGACGTGCCGCGGCCCGTCGGCTTCGCCCATCTGCCGGAAGGCGGCCGCGCCTGCGTGCACCAGCTGGTGCCCGGGCGGCCGCTGCGGCTGGAGACCCTGGCCCCCGGCCCCGGCCTGGCGGCCTCGCTCGGACGCGCGCTCGGCGCCCTGCACCAGCTGCCGGCCTCGGTCGTCGAGAACGCGGGCCGGCCGGTCTACGACGCACCTGCCTACCGGCAGCGCCGCCAGGCGGAGGTCGACGAGGCGGCGAAGACCGGCCGCGTGCCGGCGAGCCTGCTGCGCCGTTGGGAGGCCCGGCTCGAGGACGTCCGGCTGTGGCGGTTCCAGCCGACCGTGGTGCACGGCGACCTCACCGCCGCCCACGTGCTGGTCCACGACGGCGACGTCTGCGGCATCCTCGACTGGGACGACGCGATGGTCGCCGACCCCGCCGACGACCTAGCGTGGCTGCTCGTCGCGGCCCCTCCGGACGCGGTCGAGTCGATCCTCGAGGCCTACCTGCTGCGCCGCACCGAGCTGACCGACCCGTTCCTCACCGACCGCGCGCTGCTCGCCGGCGAGCTGGCCCTGGCCCGGTGGCTGCTGTACGGCGTGCGGTCCGGGCAGCAGGACGTGGTCGACGACGCCGTCGCCATGCTGGTCGACCTCGACGAGGCGACGAGCGAGCTGGCCGAGGTCGGCTGAGCCGCCACCGGCATCGGCGTCCGAGGGCAGGAGCGCCCGCCGGTGGTCCGCGGCTCCGGCGCCCGCGCCGCGGTCGTTCACGCCTCGCCGGTCGCACCGCGCAGCAGCGCGGTGATCCCCGCCTCGTCGAGCAGCCGCTCGGGGTACACCGTGGTCCCGGTGGCGACGTAGCAGAACGCGGCTCGCACCTTCCCCAGCGGCAGACCCTTCCAGCGCGACCATGCCAGCCGGTACACGGCGAGCTGCAGCTCGCGGGCGGCGCGATCGGCGGGGTCCTCCGGCGGGCGACCGGTCTTCCAGTCCACGACGACGACACCGTCCGGCACGTCGGCACGTTCCGAGTCCGCGAACACCGCGTCGATGCGCGAGCGCAGCACGTAGCCGTCGACGGTCGTCTCCACCTCCACCTCGACCGCCAGCGGACGGCGGTCCGCCCACGGCGTGCCACGGAAGGTCTCACGCAGCCGCTCCAGGTCCGCCGCCGCGGGCGCCGAGTCGTCGTCAGCACCGGGCAGGTCGTCGACGTCGACGAGCGTCGCCGCACCGAAGTACCCCTCGACCCAGGCGTGGAACGCCGTGCCGAGCCGTGCCTGCGGCGACGGCGGCTGCGGCACCGGCCGGCGCAACGCCGCGGCGAACGCCTCCGGGTCGCGCTCCAGCCGCACCACCGCGGACGCCGACAGCGAGGCCGGCAGCTCGACCGGCCCGGGCGTCGCGGCCTCGGCGGCGCGCTCGGCGAGCAGCCGGTCCTCGAGCGCGTCCCAGTCGTCCCCGGCC
>CAZFTZ010000125.1:0-13667 GCA_964521875.1 uncultured Cellulomonas sp.
TGCCGCCGCGAGCGGGCACGAAGCGATGGCGCTCTTTCTGCTGGACCACGGCGCCGATCCGAACGCAGCCGATGAGTTCGGCTACACAGCACTTCATTTTTCGATGATCCGGTCACTCGCGCAGGTCGTCGGGGTTCGAGTGGGAGCTCCGGCGACCCTTTTTTGGTCGACCTACCTGTATCGCGAGGATCTGCCGAATGTCGTGAAGTCCCTGCTGGCGCACGGCGCGAATCCGAATGCACGCATTACTCGTTATCTCGGGGGCAACAAGCTGCTGTCGACGCGCTTGAACGATCCTTCGAAGTTCTCGGTGTACGAAGTGGGAGCCACCCCATTCCTGTTGGCCGCGCACAGCCACAACACGGAGATCATGCGCATGCTGGCAGACGCGGGCGCGGATCCGAATCTCGCGACCGAGGGGAACACGACTCCGCTCATGATGGCCGCAGGACTCACACGTCAGCGGGACTTCAACGCACTGCCCTACACGGACGAGCAGGCCAAGAAGGCATTCGAGGCCGTGAAGCTATGCGTCGAGCTCGGTGCGGATGTCAACGCAGCCAACGACGTGGGCCTCACCGCATTGCACGGCGCGGCATTCACCGGATTGGACGATGCCGTGCGCTATCTCGTGCAGAAGGGCGCGAACATCGACGCCAGGGATGCCGCCGGACAGACGCCGCTCCAGAAGGCGATGAACATCAAGCCGCCAATCGGCCTGAACGTTCGCCGCAACGGACATTCGATCTTCGTCCCGTACACGTATCAGAAGAGCACGGTCGAGCTGCTTCTGAAGTTGGGCGCGACTCCTCCCCAGACTGCGCCGGTCGCCGGGCGGCCATCGTCAGGGTAGCCGTCCGGCGACTTGCAATTGAATTCGCGACAGGCCGGGGCGCGAGGTGATGAAGAGCGTCTTGCCGTCGGCCCCGCCGAACGCGAGGTTCGCGGGGCGGTGCGACTCGAGGATCGTGCCCAGATGCTTGCCGGCGGGGGAAATGATCCAGACGCCGCGCGGACCGGTGACGTAAACGTTCCCTTCCAGATCGACTTTCATCCCGTCGGGGAAATTCTCGAGCGGCTGCTGCTCGCTCATGTCGAAGAAGACCGCGCGGTTCGCGAGCGTGCCGTGCGGCGTGACCTCGAACTTCATGATCTTCGGGTTATCGATGAGATAGAGATGCTGCTCGTCTGGCGTGAATGCGAGCCCGCCGGGATGGCCAATCGCGACGTCGAGCAAGTGCAGCGTGTCATCCTTCAGCATGAACACTCGCGGCGGATCGTTGCTGCCCCAGCGTGGCGGGCTCGTGAAATAGAGAGTGCCATCCGATCGGTACACCAGATCGTTGGGATTGATCGGTTGCCCCTCGTACTGATCCGCGAGCACGGTCCACTGGCCATCCTTCTCGACGCGCACGATCTGGCCGGTGCCGATGTTGACGGCCGCGACGATTCGACCCTCTCGGTCGAGGGTGTTGCCGTCTGATTTGAGACCCTTCACCAACAGTGAGACTGCGCCGGTGCGCGGATCCCACTTCATGAGGTCCGAGTCGGTCGGTGGTGGTGAGCCCGGTGCACGGTTGCCGTTGCGGACGGTGTAAATGAGATAGCCCCCGTTTCGTATCCAGACGGGGCCTTCCCGGGTGAAGCGTCCGGGCGCGTCGGCCAGCTCCTCGAGCTTCGCATCGGGCGCGACGATGCGATCCAAAGCAGGATCGAGGCGGACAACGGAGCCCTGCTCCGCTGCCGCCAGGATCAACGAGACCGTCGCGAGCGCGAGAATCAGAAGCTCGCCAGCAGCGTTATGCCGTAGGTGCGGGGTGGCGCGTAGTTGCCGTACCAACCGCTCGTGCTCGAGAGGATGTTGAGGCCGTAGTATTCGTTCAGGAGATTCTTACCCCACACCCGGACGCCGTAACCGCCCGACAACGTCTGCCACTCCATCGAGGCGTTCAGTAGGTTGTATGACGGACGCACCGGCACATCGTATGGAACGACGTACGTCTTGTCGTTGTGCGTGAGGCTCACCGTGCCTCTGAAGTTGCCGACGGAAGTCGGTACACCATACTTGGCACTGATGTACCCCGAGAACGGCGGCGCGTTCGGCAGATCGCGGCCGCGTGCGTTCGGAATCGGGATCGCCACGCCGCGCTCGGTAAAGGCCTGCGCGTTCTGATAGTTCTGATAGCGCGTATCGAGCAGCGATAATCCCGCCGACAGCGTCAAATGCGACGTCGCCGCGACGTCGAGGCCCGCGTCGAGACCATAGTTCTGCGCGGTCGCGTTGCTGAAGATCTGGCCACCGCCGCCGGCGGCAACCGACACCTGCAGGTTCTGATAGTCGTAGTAGAACGCCGCGACGTTCAGACGCACGCGGTGCTCCAGAAACTCCGACTTCATGCCGAGCTCGTAGGCGTCGAGCTTCTCGGGCAGAAGCGCCGTGTCCTCGGGTGAGGTCAGGTTGAAGGCGCCGCTCTTGAAGCCGCGGTTGTACGAGACGTATCCCAGGAGATCGGGCGTGAACTGGTGATCGAGGGCCACGCGCCACGTCCACGGGTCGTACGTCGTGTCCCTGAAGAACGGGCCGGCATACACCGCGCCGGCGCTATTCACGCGCTTGCCGTCGAACTTCAGCGTTTCGTGCGTGTAGCGCAGGCCTGCCGTGAGCTTGGTGTCCGTGAAAATCTCGTACGTCGCCTGACCATAGCCCGAAGTCGAACGGGCTCTTTGCGTGCCCCACGCTTCGGCGTACTGGCCCGGGTTCACGCGCAAGCCTGTGCGCACCTGCTCGTTGTCGACGTCACCGCCGTAGAAGAACGCGCCCACGAGCCACTTCAATCTGCCGGGCTCGGAGCTCGAGAGCTGCAGCTCCTGGGTCACGAAGTCCTGGGTGCTGAAGTCGTTGACGACGGTCCATGGATTCGGATTGTTGTCATTGTCCACACGCCAGTGGGCGTCCACATTGCGATACGCCGTGATGCTGGTGCCGTGGAGCGCGCCGAAGTCGTGATCGATGCGCGCAGCGGCGCCATATGTGCTGTTGTCGTTGCCCGAGTCCTGATCGCCTGCAGCATTCCACTTGCCCGGAAAACCGGTGACGCCATCGGTCGAGAGCGAACCGGGAAGCTGCTGGTTGTTGTAGCCGTCGTTCTTGAATTTGGAATAGTCCAGGGTGATGCGCACTTGCGTGGCATCCGACGGCGTGTAGAGCCACTTCGAACGCGCAGCGAAATTGCTGTGCATGTACGTCCCCTGCCCCGTCACGAGGTTGTGTCCGAACCCCTTGTCCTGATCGTCGTAACCGACCGCGACATCGGCAGCGAGATTGCTGCTAATGCCGCCGGTGAGATACGCACTCGCCTGCACCGTGTCGTACTTCCCGTACCCGAGGCTGACATTGCCGCCCAGCGTCTGCCGCGGATCGGCGGTGACGATCTGCACGACACCACCCGTCGCATTGCGACCGAAAAGCGTGCCCTGCGGTCCCTTCAACACCTCGAGGCGCTCGATGTTGTTGAAGGCGAAACCCGTCAAGGCGTACGACGAGGGGTTGTAGACGCCGTCCACATACGTTGCCACCGACGGCTCGTTGTTCGGCGATGCCGAGGTCGAACCGATGCCACGAACGTACGCGCCGACCCAGAGACTGCCCGAGGTACTGAAGCCCGGCACCGTCGTCGAGAGCGACTGCAGCGAATCCGCGCCACGCAGCTTGAGGTCCTCGCCGGACACGGCGGTCACCGCGATCGGAACGCGCTGCAGATTGTCTTCGCGCCGCTCGGCGGTGACGGTGACTTCTTCGAGCGTCGCTGCTTCGGCCGCCGGTTCCGAAGTGCCCGCCGGCTCCACATCAGCCGCCGCCAAGTGAATGGGAGCCGCCCAGCTCGTGGGTCGCACCGCATGCGCGCCGTCCTGCCGCCCAACGAGCACCGACTTCTCGTTCATCTCTTCGACTACGAAATCGGTTCCGGCCAGCGCTCGCTGGAGCGCTTCCTGAGCCGACATCTTCCCTTTGATCGCCGGCGCGCGCATCGTCTCGACGCTACCCGCATCGAACAGAATATTCATCGTCGCGCGCTGACCGATCTGGCGCAGCGAATCCGCGAGCGATTGCGCGGGCAGATTGAACTCGTAGGACTCGCTCGCCACGGCCGCACCGACACTCCCGAGTATCGATACGACGGCCGCAGCGATCATTCGATTGCGCTTGCAGATCACGGACGTTCCCCCCTAACACTTGTCGCGAACACGCTACGCTCGAGGTACCTCGCTCCCGGCTCGCGTGACTCTGTGGGGGTAGACGTCTTCCCTTTGTGCGTACCGCACCTGGTTGAGTCGATTTCGTCGGATGATGCCTCTCATCCGATACAGGCGTACGCGACGCACTCAGTGTTCTGTGGGCCGCGGTTGCGCCGGGCTCAGATGAATGCGGCCATCGCGATGCTCCACATCCAATTTATAGAGCCGGGCGACCATGCCGGCAAAGAGATCACTGTCGCCCGTGTGATAGACGCCACTGATTTTCAGTGTCGCGATCGTCGGGTCATCGATGACGAGCCGGCGTTGATCGTAACGATTCATTTCCGCCACGGCGTCGCGCAGCGGCGTGCCGTCGAGGATCACCTCACCGCGCAGCCAGGCCAGAACCGCTTCGAGCCGCGGCTCATCGAGCCGCGAGGTGCCGGAGGCGGACACCGTGAGTCGTTGACCCGGGGCGAGCGTGGTATCGGGCGTGGAGCTATCCGAATCCGAGACCGCGACCTTTCCCTCCACCAGTGTGATGGTCAGTCGCTGCGGCTCGCGCCTCACGACGAAGGAGGTGCCGAGCGCATCGATCTTCTCCTCGCCGGCGCGCACGCGAAAGGGCCTGGCAGGATCGCGCGCGACTTCGAAGAAGGCCTCGCCCTGATCGATGCTGATCCGGCGCTCGCGGTACCGATAGGACACGACGACAGCCGAATCGGAGTTCAACGTGACGCGGGAGCCGTCCGGAAGCCGCACCACGCGCCGCTCACCAATACCGGTGCTGTAACGGGGGTTCAGCTGGAAATTGCTCGCGTACCATCCGGCTGCGCCAATAAAGACCAAGGCCAGCGCAGCGGCGAGCGCTGCCGTCCAGTGTCGCGCGGATCTGCTGCGCGCGCCGTAGCCGAGACGCGGTGGATCGTCCTCCGACGCCGGAGCCATCCGCGGCACGCCGGCCACGGGCACCGCACCGGCCTCCCACACCTCGGTGACGCGCTCGAACTCGCGGGCATTGTCGGGGCTCGCCGCGAGCCATTCGCGCAATCCGGCTTCGAGCTCCGGCGTACGATGGGGCCCGTGCAGCCTCACGATCCATACGGAGGCTTCGGCACGCGCCGCTCGGCGACGCTTTTGCAACTCTTTGTCGTTCACGGCATCCCTTTTCCCAGACTCGACTGGGCCAGCCTTCACTGGCCCGACTCTTCCTGCTCCATCCAGTCGGTCAGGAACAGCACAGCCCGTGCCGCATGCTTCTCGACCATGCTCAGGCTGATTCCGAGTCGCTCCGCAATCTGCGGGAAGCTGTAGCCCTCGACCCGATTGAGGAGAAACACCTCACGACGTCTGGGGCTCAGGGCCTCGAGGCCCCGCTTCCAATGCAGCAGACGCTTCTGGCCGGCATATACCGCATCCGGCGTCGGGCTCGGATCGACCAGGGCGAGCTTTTCGAGCACGCCATAGTCGAGCCGCTGACGGCGGTCTTGCCGGGCCCGATCGGTGGACAGGTTCAGCGCCGTCCGCACGAGGAACGCTTCGGGCTGTTCGACGGTGTGATCACGACAATAAACCTGCAGCCGCAGGAAGGCTTCCTGGATGAGGTCGTCCGCGTCCTCGACGGTACGCCCGCGACTGCGCAGGAGGCGACGGAGCTTTTCGAACAGGGGACGGATTTCGTCCATGCTTCACTGTGTCACGAACGAGGCCGCGGCGGCAACGTGCGGTATCGGCGGGTCCGGAACGTCTGCTCGCAAATGGGGGGAGTTCCGGAGCATCTTTTTTGAGCGAGATCAGCAGCCCGCGCGCGCTCGCGGACGGTACGCTCCCAGCCGCCGCCAGCCACGCAGACCCCATGGGCGCCGCGGACATGCGGCGGCGGCTGAAGGCCATCTTCATCGGCTCCATCGGCAATCTGGTGGAGTGGTACGACTTCTACGCGTACGCGGCCTTCGCGCTGTACTTCGCGCACCTGTTCTTCCCGGGCAGCGACCGGGTGGTCCAGCAACTGAACGCGGCGGTGCTCTTCGCGCTCGGATTCCTGGTGCGGCCCTTGGGTGGGATTCTGTTCGGGCATCTCGCCGATCGGAAAGGACGGCGGCTGGCCTTGATGTCGTCCGTGACGCTCATGTGCTTCGGCTCGTTGATCATCGCGGTAACGCCGACCTATGAGTCGATTGGCGTGGCGGCGCCCGTCGTGCTGTTCCTTGCGCGTCTGATCCAGGGACTGAGCCTCGGAGGCGAATACGGCACGAGCGCGACCTACCTCAGCGAGGTGGCGCACCCGCGGCATCGCGGGTTCTTCTCGAGCTTTCAGTACGTGACGCTGATCGGCGGCCAGCTGTTGGCGATCGTCGTCCTGCTGCTGCTGCAGAAAGTCTTTCTCACGCCGGATCAGCTCCGCACCTGGGGCTGGCGCATACCGTTCGTGATCGGCGCGCTGCTCGCGGTCGTGTCCGCAGTGATGCGCAGGGAGCTGCAAGAGACCGATGCGTTCAAGGCCCGCAAGAGCGAGAGCTCCTTGCGATCCTTGCTGCGGTATCCGCGCGAGCTGCTGCTCGTCGTCGGCATGACGATGGGCGGAACGGCGGCGTTCTACACCTACACGACGTACATGCAGAAGTACCTGAAGTTGTCGGTAGGACTGAGCGACGATCAGACCACGATGGTGACCGCGGGCTCCTTGCTCTTCGCGATGCTCCTGCAGCCGATATACGGGGCGCTTTCCGATCGGATCGGGCGCAAGCCGCTGCTGATTGCGTTCGGGCTGTCGGGCACCGTGTTCACGATCCCGCTGCTCGCATCGCTGCAGGTCGCCTCGGGGCCGATGGCTGCGTTTCTGCTCATCGCGGCGGCATGGGTGATCGTCTCGGGATATACATCGATCAATGCCGTCGTGAAGGCGGAGCTCTTCCCGACGCACGTGCGTGCCACGGGTGTCGGACTGCCGTACGCGCTGACCGTCTCCATTTTCGGCGGCACGGCCGAACCCATTGCGCTGTGGTTCAAGTCCACCGGACATGAAAGCGGCTTCGCCTATTATCTGACAGCGTGCATCGCGGTGTCACTCGTCGTCTACGCGCTGATGCGCGATACACGAAAACTCTCGGCGATCGAACGATGATCACATTCTGGGCCGTTCTTCACGGGATCGTAGCAATCGGGCTGCTCGGCGCGATCACGCATCAGGGTTTGACGGTGTGGCGCAAGCCCGCACCCGCGCAGCTCTTCATCGATCGTTTCCGCGCAATCCCCGCGGTTCGCTTTGCCAATCCCGTCGCGGTGCTCTACGTGCTGACGTTCGCGCTCGGCGCGTACATCTACCCGACCTTCGTTCTCGACGTGAAGGGCGCGGTTGCCGATTACGGGATGAAGAAGACCATCGGCATGTTCCAGATGAAGGAGCACATTGCCGTGATCGGGCTCGGGCTGCTGCCGGCGTACTGGCATTTCTGGCGCAGCGTCCCTGCTGGCGAGGGCGTTCGGACACGCCGGCTTCTCACGACGGTCCTGCTGGTCGCTGTCTGGTGGAACCTGGTCATCGGCCACATTCTGGTGCACGTCAAGGGGTTGCAATGATCACCAGGGTGTTCTCGGCGCGCGTGTTCACGGTGTCGTTCGGAGTCGCCTACTCGATCGCGGTATACGGGAACTATCCTCTGTTCCGTTATTACCCGTTGACCTCGCGCATCTCGTTCCAGGACCTCACCGATCCTGCTCTCGGTCCCTCGATGTCGTGGTTCGGATGGATTGCGACCGCGCTTATCGCGGCCGTGCTTGCTGCTGCGTTCGTTCCGAAGCGCATCGGTGATCGGATTCCGGCAGCCGTGCTCTGGATCGTGACGGCGCTGATGCTGGCTGCAGCCTGGTATCGCGAGCGTGAGTGGTTCCTCGGATGAAAACCCTCATCTTGATGCTCCTCGTCCTGCCCTTGACGGCGCACGCCGCCACGGCGGATGAGGTGCGCAAGGAGCTTGCGCCAACCGGCACGCTGCGGGCGGCCATCAACTACAACAATCCGGTGCTCGCGCGGCGCGATCCGACCAGCGGCGAGCTTCGGGGACTGGCCGTGGATCTGTCGCGCGAGCTCGCGCGGCGCCTCGGTGTGCCGCTCGCGCTGGTCCCCTACGACGCGGCCGGCAAGATCACCGACAGCGCGAAAGACGATGTATGGGACGTGGGGTATCTCGCCATCGATCCGCTCCGCGCCAACGAGATCACTTTCACCCCGCCGCACGTCGAGCTCGAAGGCACGTATCTGGTGCCGGCGGGCTCACCGCTGCAACGAATCGAAGATATCGATCGCGAAGGAGTGCGCATCGCGGTGACGGCGAACAGTGCGTACGACCTGTTCCTGACGCGAACGCTGAAGCACGCCCAGCTCGTGCGCGCGAACAGCACACCGGAATCGTTCGAGCTGATGCGCGTGCAGCGGCTCGATGGCGTCGCCGCCGTCAAGACGGCACTGGTCGCGCAGGCGAAGCAGCTGCCGGGCGCACGCGTGCTAAGCGGTCACTTCATGACCATCCCGCAGGCCGCGGCAGTCCCGAAGGGCCGCCCGCATGCGGCCCACTACGTGAGCAACTTCATCGAGGAGATGAAGGCGTCCGGCTTCGTGGCCGCCGCGCTGCAGACGCACGGATTCGGATCCGATGATGCGACTGTCGCGCCACCCGCTTTCAAGATCCTGGCAACGCTGGCCGCCCAGGGCGCGATCCGCGACATCGAGCCGTTGCTCTCCGAACGCGCCGGTGTTCCGGTGAGCATCGAGTTCGGCCAGACGGCCGCACTTCTGGATCGCTTGCTGGCGGGCGAACCCGCTCCGCTGGTCATCCTCACCAAACCCGCCGTGCAGCAGCTCGCGGCCAAAGGGAAGGTGGTCTCGCAGACGGACCTCGCCGCATCGCTGGTAGGCATCGCGGTCGCCGACGACGCGCCGGTGCCGCGGCTCGAGAACACAGCGGACTTCGTTGCCTTCCTGAAGGCCACGCCATCCATCGCATATCCCGCGCGTGGCGCTAGCGGCATCCATCTCACGCAGCTCATCGAGAAGCTGGGTCTTGCGGAGGTGATGAAGCCGAAGGTCACGCTGCTCTCCGACGGCACTACAGCGACGCTGCTGCGCGAGCGCAAGGTCGCGGCGGCCGTGCAGCAGATCAGCGAGCTCAAGATGGCGGGCGCGAAGACCATCGTGCCGCTGCCTGATGAGATTCAATTGCGTTCCATCATCACCGCGGCCGTTTTGGAGGGCGGATTTGCGGGCGATACGGCTGCGCGAATAGTGAGCGCGCTGACATCGCCGGAAGCCTTTGCTGCGTACGAACGCTCGGCCCTGTCAGCTCCAGTGAGGTGAGACAGCCAATGGCCGCGCATCCAGTCGACAATCCGCCGCGGGCAGCTCACGAACCCTCCGCGATTTCCAGCACCTCGCGTCGGCGGTTTCTCGAGCTGAGCTCGGGTGTGCTGGCAGGTCTCGCCGCCGGTTCATTGGCCTCCGGTCGGGCGCGCGCACCAGGCACGACTTCGGACGCTGCCACGCTGCGCACTCTGCGCGAGTCGAGCGGTCGACCCATCCTGATCAAGGATGCGGCGATTCTCAGCATGGATCCCGGGGTCGGCGATTTCGAGAAAGGTGCAGTGCTGATCGAGGGGAAAAAGATCGTCGCGGTCGGCCCACGAGTTGACGCACCCAAAACTGCCTTGGTCGTCGATGCCGCCTGGATGATCGTCATGCCGGGGTTCGTCGACACGCATCATCACCAGTACGAGTCGCTTCTCCGGAGTACGCTCGCCGACGGCTTGAGCGCGCTCGCCAATCCGCTCCCCGAGATCAACTACTTCTCGTTGATCCTGAAAACGTTCACGCCCGCATACACGCCCGACGATGCGCGCATCGGTGAGCTGCTTTCCTCGCTCAGCCAGATCAGCGCGGGCGTGACGACGACCATCGACACGTCACAGGTGCACTTGAGTCCCGCGCACACGGATGCCTGTATCGCCGGACTACGGGAAGCCGGGCACCGCGCCGTGTTCGCCTACGGGCCCGGCGTCGAGCCGGCCGATGCGAAATTCACGGGTGAGCTGGCTCGCCTGCGAAAGCAGTATTTTTCCAGTGACGCTCAGTTGCTGACGCTCGCCACTCACGGACGCCCCGAGGCCGATTGGTGGAAGGCTTCGCGCAGCGTCGGCGCTCCGATCGTCACCCACATCATCGGCAGCGATCGCGGCGACATCGCGCCGCTCTTCCAGGCCGGGCTCATGGGATCCGACAACGAATACATCCACTGCACACGGCTCGATGAGTCGAGATGGAAGATGATTGCCGACACTGGGGGCAAGGTGTCCATCGCACCGGCGATCGAGATGGCCATGCAGCAGGGCTATCCTCCTCTGCAAGCGGCACTCGATCACGGACTGCAGCCGAGCCTGAGTGTGGATGTCGAGTGCAGCATGACGGCGGACATGTTCTCGGTCATGCGCGCGGCGTTCACCTCGCAACGCGCGATGGTGAACGAGCGCCTCATAGGCGGCGAACGCAATGTTCCTCCTCAGCTCACGTCCCGTGAGGTCCTCGAGCTCGCCACGATCAACGGCGCCCGAGCGGCGCACCTGGATGCGAAGATCGGTTCCATCACTCCAGGGAAAGAAGCCGACCTGATCGTCCTGGCGGCGGACCGGATCAACGTCTTCCCGTTGAACAACGTGCCCGGAACGGTCGTGACGCTGATGGACACCAGCAACGTCGAGCACGTGTTCATCGCCGGCAAGATCCGCAAGTGGCGCGGACAGCTCGTCGGTGTCGATGTCCAACGCCTCCGCCGAGAAGCCGAGCACGCCCGTGACAGCTTGTTTGCGCGGGCGAAAGTCGCGCGCGACCTGTTCGGTAGCTGCTGCACGCCGCGAACGTGAGCCGAACGACCGCGCTCGAGCCCGCGCGGTCGCGCCTCGTCCTCAGGGCGTGCCTCTCGGCCAGAGAGAAATGTGCAGCGGGTACTCGCCCGTCGGAATCAACGCTACCTCTTTCATGGTGTCTGCATCGATCTCCGAGAGCAGGTTGCGTCCGGGCCGCACCGCGTAGACTTTCTTGCCGTCGGGTGAAAGCGTGAGCCACGACCCCTCGACGGCGGGTGTGTAGAGATTGCCGGCTTGATCGACTTGCGCGAGATGAACGTCTCCGACCGCCTTCAAGCTCGGCAGCGCGTAGCGATAGACGTAACTCCCGGCGGTGACCCAATAGTCCTTGCCGTCTGCGCTGATCTCCCCGCCGTGAAAGCCGAATCCCTTGGTCGTCGGCGGGCTGTGCTTCACCCCTTTCGACGGCCCTTCTGTGTCCACCCACAGATCGGAGCGCATCAGCTCCTTGCCCGTCTTCGGATCGATCGCGACGACGCCGAGATAGCCGCCGTACGAAAAGAAGATGCGACTCGTCGAGCCGTCCGGACCGGCTTCCATGTTCATGGTGCCGATTTCGGCTTCATGGCAGCAGGTCCAGATCTTCCGGTCCGTCGCCGTATCGAAGAGGTCCATGAATAGACCGGGCGGAGACATCACGAGCAGGGTCTTCCCGTCCGGTGACATCCAGGGATCGTGGATGCCGCCCTTCACCTCGATCGTCTTGATGACCTTCAGCTGCTCGGTGTCGATCACTTCGACGTAGCCGCGCTTGCCTTCATCGGCTCTCAGGGGCCAGATGCCTACGTACAGCTTCTTGAAATCGCGGCTCAGCACCGAGGTGTTCGGGCGATCGATGATCGGTATCTTCGCCTTGATGGCCCCGGTGCGCGTGTCGATGACGGTGACATTGTGCTCGACTCGGTCGGGTGCGTAGGCCGTGTTGCCGTCGCGCGAGAACTCGACGCGGTCCGGCGCGCTGACGCACGTGATCGTGCTGACCACATCCTTCTTGATAGGATCGATGACGTGGATCGCGGCGCCCTGCTGCGCGGATGCCCAGATGTTGTACGGCGCTTGCCACTTCTTGCGGAAATCGCTCGATCCCTTCGGCCACTCGCTCGGATTGCAGGGCTTCATGCCGACCTCCTGCACGCCCGCGGGCGAGATGATCGGCGGCGAATCCATGCCGAAGTACTTCGTGAAGTAATTCACGACGGCGGGCACTTCCTCGTGCGTGAGCGGCGCCCCACGCCCCACCATTGCTTCGACGATGTGCTGCCACCGCTCCTTCGTTCGCGCGAAGGCCAGCACCCTCTGCAGGTCGTGGCACACCTGACACTTCTGCCAGATGACCGGACGGATCGGATCGTCCGGCATCTGGTCGGCCCAGTACTGGCGCGTCGGATGCGCACGAACTTTGATGACGCTCGAAGGCGATATCGGAACATGCGGGGGCGGCACCGTCGCGGCGGTCGATGACGATGCGAGCGGCGCGAGTGCCGTGCCGCGCGCCTGCGCCGGCGACACCGAAGCATAGAACGCGGCGACGTTCTCGATGTCCGTATCGCTCAGCGTCTGCGCGATCGGCGACATCAGCGCGTCCTTGCGCGTGCCTGTGCGAAACGCCCTCAGTTGCTTCACCAGATACGCATAGCCCTGACCCGCGAGATTGGGCCACTCCTCATTGGAGCTCACACCGAGCGCGCCGTGACAGGCGGCACAAACGGTGGCGGCCTTGCTCTTGCCGGCAGCGATGTCCCCTTTGGCAAAGGCGGTGCCCGCGGCCATCACCAGCAACGCAAACAGAACCCGGAGCATAGTCATGGCTCACGACCCGACCGTCGACATCGCCGTCGCCTCGTTCAGAAGCTCTTCTCGATCGAAACACCGTACGTGCGCGGCGCGCCGTAGGACACGTACCAGCCGGTCGTGCTCTCCGACGCAAAGACGTAGTAGGTCGCGTCCGTGAGATTTCTGCCCCACAGCCGGACTGCGAGCGAGCCATCCGCGGGCGAGCGCCATTCAACCGACGCGTTCAACATCTCGTACGCTGGCCGCTCGAGCCCCATGTCCGGCGAGACGTACGACTTGTCGTTGTACGAGAGGCTGACCGAGGTGTTGAACGAACCGATGGACGTCGGCAGCACGTAGTTGGCGCTGACGAAGCCCGTGAAGTCCGGGGCGAACGGAAGATCCGCGCCTTTCGCATTCGCGATGGGGAACGGAACGCCAAAGGGCGTGTAGCCGCGCGCGTTCGGGTAGTCCGTGTATTCGGCGTGGAGCAAACCCACGCCCGCGGATAGGGTCAGACGCTCCGTCGCGGCGAAATCGAAGCTGCCGTCGATGCCGTAGTTCCTGGATGCTGCGGCATTGGTGAAGAGTTGGGCGCCGCCCAGAACGATCACCACCTGCAGGTCCCGATAGTCGTAGTAGAAGCCGGCGACGTTCAGGCGGGCGCGACGGTCCAGGAACTCGGACTTCACGCCGAGCTCGTAGGCATCGACGTGCTCGGGAAAGAACGGCGCGCTGCCCGGCTG
>CAZFTZ010000126.1:0-4650 GCA_964521875.1 uncultured Cellulomonas sp.
GTGGCGCCGGCGGCCTCCAGGGTGTCGACGAGCGGTGAGCGCAGCAGCATGACCAGCGCCTGCACGTGCCAGGTGCCCGCGCCGACGGTCCGCGGGTCGGTCTCGGCGGCGACGTCGAGCAGCACGCGCCGCGCCGGCGCCGGGTCGCCACCGGAGCCGACCGCGTTCGTCAGCAGCCGCACGCCGGCGGCGAACCGGTCCGTCAGGTCGGCCACCGCCGCCAGGTCCTCACCCACCGAGGGCGCCCGCCGAGCGAGCACGCGCACCGTCCGCATCGCCCGTTCGACGAGCACGGCCTGCGACTCCAGCTGTGCCAGCTCCTCGCGCCAGGGCCGTCCCACGCTGACCCGTGCCAGCTCGGCGGCGCTGCGCGCCGCGGTGCGCCACTCGGCGAGCACGGGCTCGGAGGCACGCCCCCGGACCAGGGCGGTGGCTAGCGTCTCGTCGTCGTGCGAGCGCATGCCGCGGGCGACGAGCTCGAGCGTCTCGGCCAGCTCGGTGGTCGCCCGCACCCCCAGCGCCCGGGGCCGGCGCCGGGTGTCGCCGGGCGACAGCACCGCGACCAGGAACGCGAACGCGCCTCCGACGAGCGCGTCGGTCCACCGTCCCAGCGGACCGCCGGACGCGGCGGGCAGCCCGACGATGACGATCGCCTGCGTCCCCGCCTGCATGGTGAGCAGCGCGCCCGGCCCGATGATCCGCCCGACGAGCGCGGCGACCAGCAGCACGACGCCGATCTGCCACCAGCCGGTGCCGATCCAGTGCACGACGAGGTCGCCCGCACCCACGCCGAGGCCTACCGCGATCGCCAGCTCCGCCACCGTCCGCACGTTGCGCAACGCGGTGAACCCGAGGCAGGCCCACGCAGCGATCGGCGCGAAGAACGGCTGGTGGTGGCCCAGCACCCAGTACGCGAACGCGTAGGACGCCGCGGCCGCCAGCGCCGCCTGGCCTATGGGGACCATCCCGACCCGGGCGCGCACCAGCCCCTGACGCAGCCGCGTGCGCAGCACCAGCGCACGCACGGCGGCACTGGCGAGGTAGGGGTGCGCCTCGAGGTCGGCGCCGCCGGTCGCGGGAGAGGAGCCGGGCCCGTCCGCGTCGCTCATGCCGCTGCCACCGAAGGCACGGGGAGGAGATCACGAGCCCGGTGGGTCGCGCCGACGCGGGCGCGAACCCGCTCGACGAGTGCGCCGGACGTGCCGGCGCAGGAGCCGGAGAGGTTCACAGCAGGGAGCGCGGACGCAGCCCCGGCGTGAGCGGCCCACGCGCCGGCGGGCGGTCCGCCGACTCCCCCTCGGCAGCCACGATCACCTCTTGCCCGGCCGCCACCGGCCCGGACTCGTCGTCCACCAGGAGCGTCGCGTCCGCGGGCGTGGAGCGCCGCACCACGGCGAGCGTCACCGGTCCCAGCTCATGGTGCCGCGCCGCGCTGGTGACGTGCCCCACCTCGGCGCCGTCCGCCAGCCGCACCGCTGCACCGTGAGCCGGCAGCACCTCGGCGTAGCCGTCGAGGTGCAGCATCACCAGGCGCCGCGGTGGGCGGCCCAGGTTGTGCACTCGCGCGACGGTCTCCTGCCCGCGGTAGCAGCCCTTCTCCAGGTGCACTGCGGTGCGCAGCCAGTCCAGCTCGTGGGGGATGGTGCGGTGGTCCGCATCGAGCACGGCGCGCGGGCGCCAGGCCTCGACGCGCAGCGCCTCGCTCGCCCACGTCCCGGCGAGCACCGCGCCCGACGAGCGCCGGGCCGCGACCTCGTCGGCCAGCGCGGAGCGCGGCACCAGGACCAGCCGCCACGCCCGGTCGGCCCCCGGGTGTTCGTCGTCGGGCGGTCCGTACCGCGTGCCGCCCGCGGCGACGTGCGGCCACGGGTCGCGCCACACCACCGGCCCGCCCGGCTCGCCTTCGGCCGACGACGGCTCGCCGAGCGCCGCCCAGTCGTCGGTGACGTCCGCGACCTCGACGCGCAGCATGAAACGCATCGAGGTGAGCCAGGCGGCCAGGCCCGGCGCGGTCTCGGTGATCAGCCAGGTCGCCGAGCCGTCGTCCACCACGGCCGCGGCATGCTCGACGTGCCCCTGTGGCGACAGGACCAGCGTCTCCGTCGACGTGAACGGCGCCAGCGAGTCGAGCGCCTGCGACGTGATCGAGTTCAGCCAGCTCAGCCGGTCCGGACCGGTGACCCGCACCACGCCGAGGTGCGACTGGTCCACCACCGCACGCCCGCGCTCCAGGGCGCGCTGCTCGGCGACCGGGTCGCCGTAGTGCCACGCGACGCCTGCGTCCACGCCGGCGGCGGGGACGGCGCCCGGCGACGACAACAGCGGGCTCGTCCACGGCGGCACGCCGCCGACCTCGTCGGGCGCGGTCACGACGCCACCCGGGACAGCCGCGCCGAGGCGTACGACTGCAGCGGCTGCCCGAAGGCCGCCAGGTCGTGCGCCCACATCAGCTCGCCGTTCACCAGCCCGTACAGCCGCTGGCCGGCGGTGACCTCCGCGCCGGTCGCGGTGCGCGCGACGAGGTCGCTCACCAGGTCGATCCGGCCGTTGCCCACGGCGCCGACGTACACCGCGACGTGCCCGGACGGGTCCGCCACCAGCAGCTCGACGGGGTGACGGCCCTCCGGGACGTCGTCGGGCCGCTCCGGCGGGACGCGCCAGTAGCCGGTCTCGCTCGCCCACACCGGCGCGGGCTCGGGAGCCGGGGAGCCGGACTCCAGCGCGGACGCGTCGTCGGGCACCTCCACCAGACGGATCGTCGAGGTGTAGCCGAGGTACGGGCCGCCGTCCGAGGTCACGGCGAGGTCCTGCGTGAAGGCCGCCTCCTCGATGCCCGGGTAGGCGACGACGCCCTCACCGCGCCAGGTGCCCACCAGCCACGCCAGCGGGTAGACCTCCGGGGCGAGCCCCTCGGGCAGGACGAACGCCATCGCCCTAGCGCTGACCCTGGAACAGCTTGTAGACCACGAGGCCGGCGACGTACGCGATCGCCAGCGTGGTGACGCAGAGCAGGGTGACGAAGAACACCTCGAGCCCGGACATGCCCCCATGCTAACGGCGGTGCATAGCCTGGGCCGATGAGGTCTCTGGTGATCAAGACGACGTCCGGCACGGACCGGCCCGAGGCGGCCAACCAGGCGTTCACCGTCGCGGCGGCAGCGGTGGCCGCCGGCGTCGACGTGTCACTGTGGCTGACCGGGGAGGCCGCGTGGTTCGCGCTGCCCGGTCGCGCCGCCGAGCTGGTGCTGGAGCACGCCACGGCGTTGCCCGACCTGCTGGACACCGTCCTCGAGGGCGGCCGCGTCACGCTCTGCACTCAGTGCGCCGCGCGCCGGCACATCACCGCCGAGGACGTGCTGCCCGGCGTCCGGATCGCCGGCGCGCCGGTCTTCGTCGAGGAAGTCCTCGCCGACGGCGTGCAAGCCCTCGTCTACTGACACCCCCCGCCGAGCGGGGCGCCGTGGCGGGAGAGCGGTCAGGCGGGGGTGGTGCGGGCGGCGCGCAGGCGGACGCCCAGCAGGTAGAGCTCGCAGCCGAGGCACAGGCCGAACACGGCGTTGAGGAACGACGCGACCAGCACGAACGCCGCCGCGACCGGGATCGCGGGGCCCACACCGAGCAGGCCGAGCAGCAGCCCGCCGGCGCTGAGCACCAGCCCGACGAGCTGGGCGAACCGCGGCGGGCGCGGGTCCTCGAGCTCGTCGGGCGGCGCCAGGCGCGGCCGGACGAACCGGCGGAACAGCCACGACTGCCACGTGCCCGTGACGCCGCGGGCGACCCCGAGCCCGAAGCTGACCGTGAGCACCGCGAGCACGACCAGCGCGCCCGTCCCGGTGCCGAGGAGCAGCGCGACGATCGCGAGCACCGTGACGATGCCGGCGACGAAGCGCGGACCGCGCGGGTCGATGCCCGCCGGTGCGCCGGCCGGAGCGGTGGCGGACGCCGGGGTGCCGTCCGCCGCAGCGGCCGGGGTGGGGACAGGTGACGACGAGGACATGGCGGACTCCTGAGGAGACGGGAGAAGGCATCCGGCAGGCGGCCCACGACCGCGCGGGATCGATCAGGCAGGACAGGCGGCGTCGAGCGCAGCGAGCGCCTGGCGCCGGTCGGTCGCACCGGACATCCGGCCGACGACGGCGCCCGAGCCGTCCAGCAGCAGGACCGTGGGGGTGCGCATGACGTCGAACCGTCGCACCAGGTCCAGGTGCGCCGCGACATCCAGGTCGACGTGCGAGACATCGTGACGTTCGCCCGAGATCGCGGAGAGCACCGCACGGGTGCGCCGGCACGGCGTGCACACCTCGCTCGACAGCTGCAGGAAGGTCGCCCGGGCACCGAGCGGCACGCCGATCTCGCCGGGCGTCACGACGCCGCCCGCGGTCTCGTCGTGCGCCGGGTCCGCACCGGCCGCGGCCAGGACGGCCGGTGCGACCGCAGTGAAGCGCCCGTTCCGCGAGCGCCACAGGTAGCCGAGCAGCACCGCGACACCGAGCACGACGACGACGAGCGCCACGCGCGCGACCGGCGTCATCCGACCAGCACCCGCCCGACGATGTAGACGACGGCGCCGCTCACCGCGACCGGCAGCGCCGCGGCGGACAGCGACGGCAGCACGCGCTTGAGCTCGACGAGCGAGTCGAACAGCGCGTC
>CAZFTZ010000127.1:0-9481 GCA_964521875.1 uncultured Cellulomonas sp.
CCGTCTACTCCGCTCCTGCTCCCGCCACGGGCGCGCGCCGCGCCGCCTACGTGGTCGGCAGCTCCCTCGCCTGGGCACTGGCCACCTTCGTCGTCCTCGGCGTGCTCGCGTCGATCTTCCGCTGAGCAGCCGCTGAGCTCGCGGCCTTCAGGGAGGCCGCGTTCCCCGACGCTCGCGCCTGGACCGTCAGCCGGGCGCGAGCGTCGTGCTGTCCGGCAGCCGGGTTCGCCCGACGAGCCCGGGCGCGGATGCGCACGACGAGCGCCGCGCCCGCGGATGCGGCGAGGGCGCCGCATCTCGATGATGGCGGGACGAGAACCCGTCACCTCAGGAGCGCATCATGCCGCGGACGCAGGAGCTCGACGTCGTCGTGCTGGGGGCAGGCACCGTCGGGGAGAACGTCGCCGACCGCGCCTCGCGCACCGGGCTGAGCGTCGCGGTCGTCGAGCGCGAGCGCGCCGGCGGCGAGTGCTCGTACTGGGCGTGCATGCCGTCCAAGGCGCTGCTGCGCCCGGGCGCGGCGCGCCGGGCGGCACTGGCGACCACCGGGCTGACGGCCGCCGACGTGACGATCGACGTCGCGGCAGTGCTCGCGCGGCGCGACGAGATCGTCCACGGTTGGGACGACTCCTCGCAGGCGCAGTGGATCGAGGGCGCGGGTCTGACCCTGGTGCGTGGCGACGCGCGGATCACCGGGCCGCGGACCGTCACGGTCGACGACGGTGGCGACGGTGTGGTGCGGACCGCCCGGTACGCGGTCGTGGTGGCGACCGGCAGCGAGCCGGTGATCCCGCCGATCCCCGGCATCGACACCGTCGATCCCTGGACCAGTCGCGAGGTCACCTCGCTGCACCAGGTGCCCGGCTCGGTGGTGGTCGTCGGCGGCGGCGTGGTGGCGTGCGAGATGGCGACTGCGCTCGCGGATCTCGGCTCGCGGGTGACGGTGCTGGTCCGCGGCGACCGGCTGCTGGCGGGCACCGAGCCGTTCGCCGGCGAGGCGGTGGCGAAGGCTCTTGTCGCGGCCGGCGTCGACGTGCGGTTCCGGGCGAGCGCCACCGCCGTCGCGTCCGCCGACGAGGGCGGGGTGCGGGTCGCGCTCGACGACGGCAGCGAGGTGCGCGCGGATCGGCTGCTGGTCGCGACCGGCCGCCGCCCGCGCACGACGACGCTCGGGCTGGACGCGGTCGGCCTCGAGCCGGGCAAGCCGGTGCCGGTGGACGAGACCGGCCTGGTGACGGGCGTCGACGGCGGCTGGCTCTACGCCGCGGGCGACGTCACCGGTCGCACGAACACCACCCACCAGGGCAAGTACGACGCGCGAGTCACCGGGGACGCGATCGCCCACCGCTTCGGCGCGACCGCGGGAGGGGAGGGCGCGGGTGGCGGTGGCACGGCCGACGACGGTGCAGCCGCTACCGGCGCCGCACTCGGCCTCGATGCCGTCGACCACGCCGGCGACTGGTCCCCGTTCCGCGCCACCGCCGACCGCGCCGCGGTGCCGCAGGTCGTCTTCACCCATCCCGAGGTCGCCACCGTCGGTCTGACCGAGGCAGCCGCCCTAGCCGCCGGCCTCGACGTGCGGGTGGTCTCGGTCGGCTTCGACAGCACGGCCGGCGCCGTCTTCTCCTCCGAGGAGCCCGGCACGGCCGGCCTCGTCGTCGACGAGCGGCGCGGCGTCATCGTCGGGGCGACCTTCGTCGGGCCCGAGGTCGCCGAGATGCTGCACGCGGCGACCATCGCCGTCGTCGGGCAGGTGCCGCTCGCCCGGCTGTGGCACGCCGTGCCGGCCTACCCCACGCGCAGCGAGGTCTGGCTCCGGCTGCTCGAGGCCTACGGCCTGTAGCCGCGGCTCAGCCGCTCAGGCTGCCGTCCGAGGAGAACACCAGGCCCAGCGTCACCTTGCCCTGCTGGATCGCGGCCTTGGTCAGCGGCCCTCCGGGGTCGAGCGAGACGAAGTCGGTGATGTCCATCCCGTAGGTGTCGGCCAGACCGGGCTCGCAGAACGGCCGGTCCGGGCACTCCGGCGGTCCGCCGAGCACGATGCCGCCGCACGCCGCCGCCAGCTCGCTCAACGTCGTCACCTCGTGCGCCTGGGCGAACGCGGTCGTCACCGCGAAGGCGTTCTGGTCCTGCGCGTCCGCCGGCTTGCCGAAGGTGAGCCCCACCTGGTCGCCCAGCGCCGTGAGGGCGGTGACGGTGGCATCGAGGTCGGAGCTCGCCTGGGCCGCCGCGTCCGCACCGTTGAGCTTCTTGTTGAGGAACTCGGTGAGCGTGCCGGCGTACTCCGGCACCACGGTGAGGTCGCCGTTCTCGAGGGCGGGTTCGTACGTCTCCCGGTTGCCGATGGTCTGGGTCGAGGCGTCGAACCCGGCGGCGCGCAGCACCGCGGCGTAGATCTCGGCGAGCGTGGCGTTCTCGGAGAAGTTCGCGGCGCCGACGGTCACCTTGGTGCCGTTGCCCACCTGGTCCTGGGTGCCGAGGTTCTGGTCGGCGACGAACGTGGCGGCCGTCTCGCTCGACGTGTGCCGCTCGACGTCCACGGCCTTGTTGAGCGCGATGAGCTGCTGGGTGTCGAGCGTCGCCGACACCGTGTCCAGCACGGTGACCAGGTCGGGTGAGGCGGTGGCCGCCGCCGCGTTCACGGCGGGGATGACGTTGTCGACGGTCTGCAGGTGCTTGTCGTCGGTCAGCACGACGAGCGCGTCGCCGGCGATCGGCGTGCACTCCTGCGCGGTGGACGACGACGTCATGGCACCGGTCGGTGTGGGCGCGCCGGCGGTGGCAGCGCCACCCGTCGACGAGCCGGGGGTGCCGCAGCCGGCGAGCACCAGGACGGACGTGGCGATGGCGATGAGCACGGGCTTGCGACGCATGGGACTCCCTCGGGGTCGTTCTGGGCGTCGGGCCCGTCCACCGTAACCAGGCCCACTGACATCGGCTTTCCGAACGGTTCGTCGTTCGCACGCCGAGGCCGTCCGGATGGGCCGGGCAGCCCGTCGCCGCGTCGCGTCAGCGACCCGCGGGCCGGGCCGCGGCCCGCATCGGCGCCGGTGTCAGCGCCCGCTGCCCCAGCGCGAGCACCCCCTCGACCAGCAGGCACACCACCGCGACGACGAGCCCGCCGGCCACCACCTGCCCGTAGCGCTGGTTGGCGAATCCGGTGACGATGATCGTCCCCAGCCCGCCGCCCCCGACGAGCGCCGCGAGCGGCACCGTCGCGACCACCTGCACCGCGGCCGTCCGCAGCCCGGCCCCGATCAACGGCAACGCCAGCGGCAGCTCGACGGTCGCCAGCACCCGTCCCGCCGACATCCCCATGCCGCCCGCCGCGTCCCGCGCCGCGGGATCCACCTCCCGCACGCCGGTGAACGCGTGCGACAGGATCGGCGGGATCGCGAACAGGGCCGCTGCGAGGATCGTCGGCCGGTTGCCGAAGCCCAGCCCGGTCGTCGCGAACACGAACAGCAGCGCCAGCGTCGGCAGCGCACGCGAGGTGTTCGACGCCACCACCGTCAGCCCCCCGCCGCGCGGCCGGTGCCCCAGCCACACGCCGAGCGGCAGCGCGACCACGGCCGCGAGCAGCACCGCGGCCGCGGACATCCCCAGGTGCTCGGCCGTCAGTGCCGGCACCCCGTGCGACCCCTGCCAGTTGAGCGGGTCGTTGAGCCAGCGCAGCGTCTGCGCCGGCAGGCCGTCGCCGTTCACCGCCGCCCCCGTGCCCACGGCGTCGCCAGCCGGCCGGCCAGCCACAGTGCCACGTCCGCGACCAGCGCGATCGCCAGCACCAGCACCGTCGACGTGACGATCTCCGCTCGGTACTGGCTGTTGAAACCGCGGTACATCAGCTGCCCCAGCCCGCCGTACCCGACCACCACGCCGATGGTCACCAGCGCCACCGTGCTCACCGTCGCCAGCCGCAGCCCGACGACCACCGACGGCAGCGCGTTGGGAAGCTGCACCGTGAACAGGATCCGCGCCGGGCTCTGTCCCAGCCCGCGTGCCGCGTCCGTCACGGCCGGGTCCACCCCGCGCAGCCCGACGAGCACGTTGCGTACCAGCACCAGCAGCGCATAGGTCACCAGCCCGACGAGCACCGTGGTCCGCCTGTCGTGCAGCAACGGGTAGAGCACGGCGAACAGCGCCAGCGACGGGATGGTGTAGAGCACACCCGACAGGCCGACGACGACGCCGGACAGCCGTGGCACCCGGAAGGCGACCAGCGCGAGCGGCAGTGCGATCGCCGCCGCGATGGCGACGGCCTCGACCGTCAGCGTGACGTGCTGGCCCAGCGCCGTCGTGATGTCGGTGCGGTTCGCCTGCACGTAGGCCCAGGAGAACCACGGGTTGGGGGCGCCCACCACGGCACGGTAGCCGCGACCGCCGACACGTGTCGCACGTCGCGGGTAGCGTCGAGGTCCGTGAGCCCCGAGTCCGTCGCGCCCGTGCCGTCCGGGGCTGCGGCGATTGAGTTCCGCGGGGCACGCGCCGAGTACCCGAACGGCACCGTGGCCGTCGAGCACCTCGACCTGCAGGTGCGTGAGCATGAGCTGCTCGTGCTCGTCGGGCCCTCCGGGTGCGGCAAGTCGACGACGTTGCGGATGGTGAACCGCCTGGTGCCGCTGGCGGGAGGGCAGGTGCTCGTCGGCGGCCGCGACGTCGCGACGGGCGACCCCGTCGAGCTCCGGCGCCGCATCGGCTACGTCATCCAGAACGTCGGGCTATTCCCGCACCGCACCGTGGCCGCGAACGTCGCCACCGTGCCGACGCTGCTCGGCTGGGACCGAGACCGGGTGCGGGCCCGCACCGGCGAGATGCTCGAGCTCGTCGGGCTGGACCCCGGGACGTACGCCAAGCGTTACCCGCACCAGCTCTCCGGGGGGGAGCAGCAGCGCGTCGGGGTGGCCCGCGCGCTGGCCGCGGACCCGCCGGTGCTGCTCATGGACGAGCCGTTCGGAGCGGTCGACCCGCAGGGCCGACGCCGGTTGCAGGAGGAGTTCTGGCGCATCCAGCGCACCGTCGGCACCACGGTGATCTTCGTGACGCACGACGTCGACGAGGCGGTGCGGCTCGGCGACCGGATCGTCGTCATGAGCGCTCCCGGGCACCCCGAGCAGGTGGCGGACGCGGTCACGCTGCTGGCCCGCCCCGCGGCCGGGATGGTGACGGACTTCGTCGGCAGCGGGCGCACCGCGCGGCTGCTGCCGATCACCGAGGTGACGCCGGCGGACCTCGACCCGGCACCGCCGGGCGGCCCGACGAGCGCAGGCGGCGGCCCGGCGGGCGGGGAGAGCCCGACGAGCGTGGGCGGCCCGACGAGCCCGCCCGGTGCTCTGAGCGCGGACGGCAGGTTGCACGTCGGCGACCGGCTCGACGTCGCGCTGGCGGCGCTCGTCGCGCGCGACGCGGTGGACGTCACGGACGGTGGGGGCGCGCTCGTCGGGCGGCTGACCGCGGCCGGGGTGCTACGCGCGCTGCGCAGGGCCGTCGAGCGGGCGTCCGACGACGAGGGATGAGAGGGAAGGGGTCACCATGCAGGTCTGCGACGTGCTCATCGACGCCTACGGCCGGATCCACGAGGAGGTGGAGCAGGTGCTCGACGGGCTGGACGCCGGCGAGCTCGGCGCCCGGCTCGACCCGGACGCCAACTCGATCGCGTGGCTCGTCTGGCACCTGACGCGGGTGCAGGACGACCACGTCGCGAAGGCGTTCGACGTGGCGCAGGTGTGGACGTCACAGCGCTGGGCGGACCGGTTCGCGCTGCCGTTCCCGGCGGCCGACACCGGCTACGGGCACACGTCGGCCCAGGTGGGCGAGCTGTCCGGCATCGGCGGCGACCTGTTGCTCGGCTACCACGAGGCGACGTGGCAGCAGACGACCGGGCTGCTGCGCGAGGTGACGCCCGACGAGCTCGACCGCGTCGTCGACACCCGCTGGACGCCCGCGGTGACGCTCGGCGTCCGGCTGGTCAGCGTCGTCGCGGACGACCTGCAGCACGTCGGCCAGGCGGCGTTCGCGCGCGGGATGCTCGAGCGGCGTGCCCGCGCGGGAATCTGATCCGGCGCGCGGGGTTGTACCCGGCATGACCACCGTGGCGTTCGTCGTCGGCGCCGTCGACGAGGTGCGTGCCCGGCGCGCCGCCCCGAAGCGGAACCGGGACCTGCGATGACGACCACCGCGACGGTCGAGGAGTACCTGGCGGCCTTCCCCGCCGACCAGCGCGCGGTGCTGGACGGTCTGCGCGCCGCGATCCTGCGTGGTGCGCCGGGTGCGGCCGAGGCGATCCGCTACCGGATGCCCGCGTTCCACCTCGGCGGCCACACCTGGCTGCACCTCGGTGGCTGGGCCCACCACGCCGGCCTCTACCCCGTCCCGCAGTACGACGACCTCGAGGATCTCGTCGGGCCGTACCGGACCACCGGGTCGACGCTCAACCTGCGCTACGCCGAGCCGATCCCGTACGACCTCGTCGAACGGCTGGCCGCCCGCATAGCCGCTGGTGCCGGCGGCTAGGGCACCCGGAACAGCACGTTGCGCCCGACGATCCCGGGCCGCCACTCGTCGTCGTCCCAGTGGGACGGCGCGTAGCCGAGGTCGGCGAGCCGCTTGACCACCTGCTCGACCGACGTGCCGAACCGGTCGAGGTGCCGGTCCTCCAGCTCGAGCAAGAGCGCCGGGCGCAGCTGTCGCAGCGTCGCATCGCCGCCGGCGAGCAGGCGCCCCTCGGCGCCCTCGACGTCGGCCTTGATCAGGTCGAGCCGGGTCAGGCCCAGCCGCCCGACGAGTGAGTCGAGCGTGTCCACCCGCACGTCGATGCTGCGGTGGCGGCTGAACTCGGCGTTGGACCCCAGCCCGTTGGTGCCGTCGGCGAGGAACGTGCGCCCGTGCACCCGCACCGCGCCGCGGCTCGGCTGTGACAGGTGCCCAGCGCCCGGCTCGTCGCCCAGCGCAAGGTGATGGATCGTGACGTTGCGCGCGCCGACCAGCCACCGCCCGAACCGCAACAGCCGGCCGAGGTCCGGCTGGGGCTCCACGGCGTGCACCGCTCCGGACGGCCCGACGAGGTCCGCCAGCGACCACGTGTACAGCCCGAACTCCGCGCCGACGTCCAGGCAGACGCCCCCCGGGCCGACGAGCGCGGACAGGCCCAGCACCTCGTCCTCGACGAACGACGCCCGCCGGGCGCCGCCGCGCAGGGCTGCGGCGAGCGCGGACAACCGTCTCGAGACGCGATGGGGCACGTCCAGCACCCTAGCGAGCGGCTCGGTGGACGGCGCGGGCGGTGCCCGCGGCGAGACGGAGTGACGTGCTCCCGTCCCCCTCCCGCGGCCCGGGTGGGTCAGATGGCGTGGGTCAGTGGGGTGCGGTCGGGGTTGCCTTGGCCGTAGACGTACTGGTAGCGCTGGTAGAGGGCGTCGACCTGGGCCGGGTCGATCGGGGTCGGCTCGCCGAGCTGGCGGCTGACGTGCACGGTGCGGGCGACCTCCTCGACCATGACCGCCGCCTTGACCGCGTCCTGGCCGTCGCGGCGGCGCACACCGACCCGAACCACGCCTGGCACAGCCCACACAGAAACGGCTGAACCTCCGGTCCCCGGGGGTTCAGCCGTTCACGACGTCCTGAGACATCGCATGGAGCGGGCGACGGGAATCGAACCCGCGCTCTCAGCTTGGGAAGCTGAAGTTCTACCATTGAACTACGCCCGCGCGGCGGCCCCCGAGACGCATCCCGGCGGTGCTGCGCGCCCGATCCTACCGGGTCGGCGAGGCCTCGCTCCAACCGCCCCGGTCCGCCTGGCAGGCTGGTCACCGTGGTGACGATGCGCCCGTTCCGGCCCGACGACCTCCCGGCGATGTACCGCATCTGCCTGCTTACCGGCGACGCCGGCGGCGACGCCACCGCCCGCTACCAGGACCCCGACCTCGTCGGGCACGTCTTCGCCGGGCCCTACCCCGCCGCGGACCCCGCGCTGACGTTCGTGGTCGAGGACGACGAGGGCGTGGCCGGGTACCTCGTGGGCACGGCCGACACCGAGGCGTTCCGGGCGTGGACCGAGGAGCACTGGTGGCCCGCCCTCCGTGAGCGCTACCCCGTGCTGCCCGACGACGGCGTGGGCGACCGCTGGCTGGTCGAGTGGATCCACCACCCGCCCACCGAGCCGCCGCCCGCCGGCCACCCGGCTCACCTGCACATCGACCTGCTCCCCCGGCTGCAGCGTCAGGGCTGGGGCCGCCGGCTCATCGACGCCTTCCGCCGCGCGCTCGCGGACCGCGGCGTGCCGGGCCTGTTCCTCGAGGCGGACCAGCGGAACACGAACGCCCGCGCCTTCTACGCGCGCCTCGGGTTCGTGCCCGACGAGCGGGGACGGCTGCTGCTGCCGGTCAGCCCTCGACGCTGACGCGGAACGCCGCCACCAGCTCCTCGCCGGGCGCCCGCACCACCACGCCGGTTCCCGGCACCCCCGCGGCATGCAGGGCGAACCCGCCGTTGACGTGCGTCGCCGGCTCGAGGGCGAGGTGGCCGCGGCCGCGCGGGGCGTAGACCACGACGTGCGAGTACGCCTCGTCGGCCTCCAGCGTCACGATGACCGCCGGGTCGCGGTAGCGCAGCGTGGCGAGCGCACCGGGCGTGCGGGCGGTCAGCACGTCGTCGACGTGCAGCGGTCCTACCTGCCGGGGAGCGCGGTAGTCGGCGCGTGGCGGGATGGCGCCGGCGGCGCCGGTGGCCAGTCCGCCGTGCAGCACGTAGCCGGCGCGGGCGCCGACCTGCAGCACGGGCTCGCGGGGCTCGTCGGGCGCCGGGGAACCGACGGGGAGAAGCACGCGGCGAAAGTACGGGTGGTGGCCGAAGCCGGCCGGGAACGGCTCGGCGTCCGTGTTGCGCAGGCTGGTCGTCACCTCGAGCGAGTCACCGCGCAGCGCGTAGCCGACGCGCGCGGCGAACCGCCACGGGAAGTTGACCCCGACGAGGTCGCCGGCGTCGGCCTCCAGCACCACGGACTCGTCGGACCGTGAGGTGACCGCCCACGGCGCGGTCCGCAGCGCGCCGTGGATCGCGGTGCCGTCCGCGCCGTTGCGCTGCAGCTGCCAGGTGCGGCCGGCGAACGGCAGCAGACCGGCGTCGATCCGGTTGGACCACGGCAGCATCGGGAAGCTCGCGGCGCGCTCCGGGTCGGCACGGCGGCTGCGCGGCGTGGGGCGCAGCAGGTCGCGCCAGACGCCGTCGGCGGTGCGGACGCGTCCTGCCGCCAGCGCTGCGCCGGTGCCGGGCAGCACGTCGACCTCCCAGCGCGCGGTGCGCAGCGTCACCACCCCGGACGCTGCGGGCACCGTGCGCTGGAGGTCGAGCGTCACAGCGTCACGACGACGTGCACCGTCGCGCCGGGCGGCGCGTACGGCACCAGGTTGCCCTCGACCGGCGTGCCGTCCACGACCAGCCGGCCGCGGGAGCCGCGGACGCCGGAGTTGGTGACGTCGATGACGTA
>CAZFTZ010000128.1:0-3539 GCA_964521875.1 uncultured Cellulomonas sp.
CACCGGCACCGCGGACGGCGGCGTGCCGATCTCCGCGCTCGACGCGGTGCGCTCGGTCAACGGGGTGGCGCAGGCGTTCGCCGACATCTCCGGGCCGGTGACGCTCGTCGGCGCCGACGGCACCGCGGTGCGCAGCACCCAGGCGCCGAGCTTCGCCTCGCCCTACTACGCCGACGACCCGAGCTACGCCCACATCGAGGGCCG
This sequence comes from uncultured Cellulomonas sp., assembly GCA_964521875.1. Lineage (GTDB taxonomy): Bacteria > Actinomycetota > Actinomycetes > Actinomycetales > Cellulomonadaceae > Cellulomonas. The sequence goes on from CAZFTZ010000128.1 coordinate 205, forward strand.
TGGCCCGCGCGACTCCTCCGAGGTGATGCTCGAGAAGCACACCCTGGAGTCGTCGGGCCTGCACCTCGGCGACCGCACCCACCTCGTCGTGCTCGGCAAGGCGACCGAGGTGACCGTGGTCGGCGAGGCCGACTTCGCCGCCCCGATGGCCGGCGCGACCATCGTGCTGCTCGACGAGGCGACGATGAAGGCCGCCTTCGCCCCCACCGGGAAGGTCGCCTCGCTCAGCGTCTACGCCGAGCCGGGCGTGTCCCAGGCCGAGCTGGTGCAGCGGCTGCAGCCGGTGGCGCCGGCGGGCTCCGAGGTCGTCACCGGCGACGCGCTGCGCCAGCAGACGAAGGACGACATCGCCTCCCAGCTCGGGTTCGTGTCGACGTTCCTGCTGGTGTTCGCGCTGCTCGCGCTGTTCGTCGGCGCCTTCATCATCGCCAACACCTTCACCATGTCGGTGCGTCAGCGGATGCGGGAGTTCGCGCTGCTGCGCGCTGTCGGCGCCTCGCCGGCACAGATCTTCGCCTCGATCGTCGTGCAGGCCGCGGTCGTCGGCCTCGCCGGATCGGCGTTCGGCATCCTCGGTGGCTTCGGGCTGGTCGAGGGCCTCGGGGCGCTGCTGCGCCGGATGGACATGACGCTGTCCGACAGCGTGCCGCTGTCGGTCTCGACGGTCGTCGTCGGGCTCGCCGTCGGCACCCTCGTCTCGGTGGTGGCCGCCGCACTCCCCGCTCGTCGTGCCGCGCTGGTGCCACCGGTCGAGGCGATGCGCGACGAGGTGACCGTGCACGAGCGGTCGCTGCACCGTCGGGCGTGGGCAGGCTTCGCGCTGCTGCTCGCCGGCGTGGGCGCGGTCGTCGCGGCGGTGCTGCGCCCGCAGGCCGACCGTGCCGGGACGCTGCTCGGTGTCGGCGCGGCCGGTGTCGTGGTCGGCGTGCTCGTCGTCGGTCCGGTCGTCGTGCCTGCCGTGGTGCGCTGGCTGGCTGCGCCTGCCGTCGCCTGGTGGCGGCCGGTGGGGCGCCTCGCCCGGGGCAACGTGGTGCGCAACCCGCGCCGCGCCGCGTCCACGGCGGGCGCGCTGACGATCGGGATGGCGCTCGTCGGCGCCGCCGCGGTGCTGGCCGCGTCGACCGAGGCGTCGGTGCGGGACGTCGTCGCCAGCGACTTCCACGTCGACTACGTGCTGACGACCCAGTACCCCGACACCATCGCGCCCGAGGTCGTCGCCCAGACCGCTGCTCTGCCGGACGTCGCGCACGCCTACGGGATGCCGTGGGCCGCGGCGACCGTCACCGACGGCACCAGCAGCGTCACCAGCAGCCTCGACGGCATCGACCCGGCGATCTTCGACGCGGTCCTCACGCCGGGGACGATGCAGGGGCCCGTCCAGGAGGTGCTCGCCGACGGCGGTGCCGTGGTCGACACCCAGGTGGCCGAGCAGAACGGCTGGCACCTCGGCGACGAGCTGACGGTGACGACCCTGACCGGCGACCGCACGGTGACGATCGGCGCGATGCTGCACTCGAGCGGCTTGTCGATCGGCGTGCTCGTCGACGCCTCGGTGCTCGACGCGATGGTCCCGCCGGACCTGCAGACCAACATGACGGTCGCGCTGCGGGCGGCCCCCGGAGCCGACCTGGAGTCCTTGCGCCAGGAGCTGGCCGGCATCGTCGCGCCCTACTACGTCATCTCGGTGCAGGACTCCGCACAGTTCGTCGACGGGGTCGTCGCCCAGGTCAACCAGATCCTCGCCGTGCTCTACGCCCTGCTCGGGCTGTCGATCGTCATCGCGGTGCTCGGCATCGTCAACACGCTCGCGCTGTCGGTCGTCGAGCGGACGCGGGAGATCGGGCTGCTGCGGGCGGTCGGCCTCGGCCGGCTGCAGCTCGCCGGGACGATCACCACCGAGTCGGTGCTCACCGCGGTGTGCGGGACGGTGGTCGGTCTGGGCACGGGCGTCGCGCTTGCCGCGGCGCTGCCCCGGCTGTTCCACGACGACGGGCTGTCGCAGCTCGCCGTGCCGGCCGGCAGCCTGCTCGGGATGCTCGCGCTCGCGGTGCTGGTCGGCGTCGCGGCGGCGGTGTGGCCCGCCACCCGCGCCGCCCGCCTACCCGTCCTCGACGCGGTGTCCGCGGAGTAGGCGACGACGTCCGGGAGAGGTGAGCCCCGAGGGCCGCCTCTCCCGGGCACCGCGAGTCGGCTCAGGGAACCTGGGACCAGCCGGCGCCCGGGACGCCCACCACGGCGATCTCGTCGCGCCGGTCGCTGAACAGCCGCACGATGCTCACCGACGCGGGCGCCACGCGCAGCTGGCTCCACGAGCCCGGGTTGGCGCCCATCGCCACGCCGAGCATCGCCCGGATCGCCACCGCGTGCGACACCACGACGACCGTCCGCGGCCCGCCGAGCGACTGCAGCCGGTGCAGCCCCTCGCGCACCCGCGCGCCGACGTCCGCCACCGACTCCCCGCCGCCGGGTGGGCGCACCAGCCCCTCGGTGTGCCACGGCTCGAGCATCCCGGGCCAGCGTTGCTCGATCTCCTCGGCGGTCAGCCCCTGCCAGTCGCCGAAGTGCGCCTCCTGGAACGTCGCGTCGACCTCGAACGGCAGGCCCAGGCGCTCCGCGACGATCTGGCCGGTCTGCTGCGTGCGCACCATCGGCGAGGCGACCACCCGGCTCGGGTAGGCGATGTCCTCCCACAGGTCGGTGCCGATGCGGTGCACCAGCGCCGCAGCGTCCCGCGCCTGCTGGCGGCCGGTCTCGTCCAGCGAGGGACCGGGTTCCGACGAGCCGGAGTAGCCACGCGCCACCGTCATCTCGGTCTGGCCGTGCCGGACGAGGACGACCGTCACCGGCGCCTCGTCGTCGAACCGGACGCCCTTGCCCGAGACGAACGGCGTCGAGGTCACTGGCCGGTCCGCACCAGGATCCGGCCGCACTCCTCGCAGCGCACCACCTGCTCGGGCGGCGCGGCCTTGACCGTGGCGAGGTCCACCGGGTTGAGCTCCATGCGGCAACCCTGACACTGCCGCCCGACGAGCGCAGCCGCACCGCGGCCGGCGAGCTGGGAGCGCAGCTTCTCGTAGAGCGCCATCAGCCCGTCGTCCAGGCCCTCGGCGGCCTTGGCGCGCTCGGCGCGCACGGCCGCAGCCTCGTCGTCCAGCGCGGCGAACGCCGCATCGCGCTCCGCCTCGGCCGTCGCGCGCTGCGCCTCGACCTCGGCGTTCGCCGCCTCGAGCTCGTCGAGCGCGGCGGTGTGCGCCTCGAGCCGCTCCATGACCTCCAGCTCGACCTCCTCGAGATCGGCCTGCCGGCCCGCCAGGTGGTCGATCTCGCTGCTCAGC
>CAZFTZ010000129.1:0-5610 GCA_964521875.1 uncultured Cellulomonas sp.
TCGGCCGTCGAGCGCGCGGTGCGCATCACCCCCGGCCTGGAGTCCCCGACGGTCTCCCCGCTGCACGACAAGCAGTGGTGCGCCGTGCGGGCGATGGTGCCGCGCAAGCAGACCAACCGCGTGATGGACGAGCTGTACGACGCCGGCGCCCGGGCGATCATCGTCACCTCGATCCACGCCTGCCGGTTGTGAGTCCCGCCGCCGACGACCTGCGCCCGTTCCGGCCGCGGCTGGCGCGGACCGTCTCGCTGGCGATCGCGCTCGTCGTGCTCGTCCTCACCGCGCTGCTCGTCGCCGCGCTGAGGCACGTGCCCGCCGGCGACCGCACCGGGATCGCGCTCGTCGGGCTCGCCGTCGCGTGGTTCTGCTGGCGGGAGGCGGCGGTGAGCGCGCGACCCGACGAGCGCGGGCTGACCGTGCGCAACCTCGTGCTGGGGCGCCGGCTGGAGTGGGCGGAGATCGTCGACGTCCGGTTCGGCGAGGGCCGGCCCTGGGTCCAGCTCGACCTGGCGGACGGCGACACCCTCGCCGTGATGGCGATCCAGCGCGCCGACGGCGCCGCCGCGGAGCGGGAGGCGCGGCGCCTGGCGACGCTCGTCGCCCGCCACGCCGCCACCGGCCACGACGACTAGGGCCGCTCGCCCCCTACGCTGGGGCCGATGGCCCCGATCGATCCCTCGGAACGCCTGCTCGACCTCGTCATCGCCCTGGTGAACACCAGTGGGCGGATGACGAAGCAGCAGGTGCGCTCCTCCGTGGCCGGGTACCAGGATGCGGTGTCCGACGAAGCCTTCGAGCGGATGTTCGAGCGCGACAAGGACACCCTGCGGGAGCTCGGCGTCCCGGTGCTCACCGTCACCGACGCCCGCCACGGCGACGACGTCGGCTACCGGATCGACCTGGACGCGTACGCGTTGCCCGCGGTCCAGCTGACACCCGCGGAGCTCGGCGTGCTGTCGCTCGCCGGACAGGTGTGGCAGGACGCCTCGCTGCGCGCCGACACGACGCGTGCGCTCACCAAGCTCAAGGCCGTGGGGGAGGGGCCGTCCGCCACCGACCTCGTCGCCGGCCTGGCACCCCGCGTGCGTGCCGGCGGCTCGGGGTTCGGGCCGCTGGTCGAGGCGGTGCAGGAGCGCCGAGCGGTGCGGTTCACCTACCGCGCCGCGACCACGGGCGAGGTCCGGGAGCGCACCGTCGAGCCGTGGCGGCTGCTCGCGCGGCGGGGTGGCTGGGTGCTCGTCGGGCGCGACCGGGACCGCGGCGCCGCGCGGTCCTTCCGGCTGGGACGGATCCAGGGCGGCGTGCGCCCGGTGGGACCGGCCGGCGCGTTCGGGCCGCCCACCCCGGAGGAGATGGCCGACGCTCTCGCCGCCTGGACGCCGGGCCCCGAGCGGGTCGCGGCGCTGGCGGTGGTGCCGGACCGCGCCGCGGCGCTGCGTGCCCGCGCGGTGGACCACGAGGCGCTCGACGCGTCGTCCGTCTCGGGCGCCGACGCGGTGCTGGCCGAGCGCGACCTGGTGCACGTGCCGTACCGCAGCACCTGGGAGCTGGCCGAGGAGCTCGTCGCCTACGGCGCCGCGGTCGTCGTGCTGGCGCCGGCCGACCTGCGCGCAGCGGTGCTCCACCTGCTGCGGACCGCCTCCCGGCTCGACATCCCGGGGGGCGACCGTGGCTGAGCGGGCCAGTGACCGGCTGCTGCGAATGCTCGGCATGGTCGCCTACCTCGACTCCCACGAGGACGTGCCGGTCGACGACCTCGCCGCCCAGTTCGGTGTGACGCCCGAGCAGGTGCTCGCCGACGTCGACACCCTCTGGGTCACCGGAACGCCCGGCTACCTGCCGTACGACCTCATCGACTTCGACGCCAGCGCCTACGAGCGGGGCGTCGTCACGCTGGTCGAGGCGCGCGGCCTGACGCGCCCGCTGCGGCTCGGCGGTCGCGAGGCGGTCGCGCTGGTCGCCGCGCTGAGCGCGATGGCCGCCTCGCTCGGCCCGGCGCTGGACGACGAGCGCGCCGGCGTGCTCCGCTCCGCGCTCGACAAGGTGACGGCCGCCGCGGGCGACGCCGCCGGAGCCGTCGACGTGCAGCTCCCGGCTGCCGCGTCACCGCAAGTCGCCGCCGCGATCGGGGACGCCGTCGCCCGCCGCCGCCGGCTGCGGATCCGCTACGTCGACGCCGGCGACCGCACCAGCGAACGCGAGGTGGACCCGGTGCGGCTGGTCACCGAGGACGAGCGCGGCTACCTGCTCGGCTGGTGCCGCGCGTCGCACGGTGAGCGGCTGTTCCGGGTCGACCGGGTGGTGTCCGCCGAGGTGCTCGACGCGCCGGCCGAGGAGCACGTGCTGCCGGACCGGGCCGAGGTGTTCCAGCCGCGCAGCGGCGAGGTGGTGACGCTGCACCTGGCCAGCCCCGGACGCTGGATCGCGGAGACGACCCCCGTCGAGGCGGAGCGCGACCTGCCGGACGGCTCCTTCGAGGTGGACGTGCGCGTGGTGCAGCCCGCGTGGCTGCGCCACCTGCTGCTCCAGGCGGCGGAGGTGGTCCTCGACGTGCGGCCGGCCGAGGTGGCGCACGACGCCGCCGCATTCGCCCGCCGCGCGCTGGCCGCCTACGCCCCGCTGCTGCCCGCCGGCGAGGGGGGCTGACGGAGATGCCCTGGGTGGTCGTCTGGCCCGTCCTCGTCGTCGCGACGCTCGTCGGCGCGTTCTTCCTCGGTCGCGACCTGTGGCGCAAGGGCAAGCGGCTGGCCAGGGCGGCCGGCGCGGCGTCGCAGGCCGCCGAGCGGTTCGCGGCGCACGCCGACGAGCTGGCCGCCGCCGCCCGCGAGGCCAACCCCGTGCCGCCCGTCGCACTCAGCCGCGACCGGGCGGACCTGGTCGACGACCTCGCCGCCGCGCGCGCCGCCCGTGACCGGCGTCTCGACGCCCGTCACGCCCGATACCGCCAGGTGATGGCGGGGTGGCGGGACTTCTGGCGCTGATCGGGGCGTACCCCCCGGGCCGTAGAATCAGCGCGTCCCACGATGGAGCGGAGAGCGTCATGTTTCGAAACGGTCTAGAGCCGTGGCACGTCATCATCATCGTGTTCCTGGTCGTCCTGCTCTTCGGCGCCAACAAGCTTCCCTCACTGGCGAAGTCGGTCGGCCAGTCCCTCAAGATCTTCAAGAACGAGGTCAAGGACCTCACCGGCGACGACAAGCCGACCAACGGCGGCCAGGCGGACTCCAAGCCGGACGACGGCACGGGCCCCAAGGCCTGACCAGGTGGAGGCTCAGCGCCCACCGGCCGACAGCGCCGGGCGCATGCCGCTGCGCGCGCACCTGCGGGAGCTGCGCAAGCGGTTCTTCCGGGTCGCGCTCGGGCTCGTCGTCGGCGTCGTCGGCGGCTGGCTGCTGTACAAGCCTGTCTTCGAACAGCTGATCAAACCGCTCCAGGAGATCGCCGAGCAGCGTGACGACATCGTCGCCATCAACTTCTCCGGGCTGGCCGCGTCGTTCGACATGCAGATCCAGGTGTCGATCTTCCTCGCCGTGCTGATCACCAGCCCGTGGTGGATCTACCAGATCTGGGCCTTCGTCACCCCTGGTCTCACCCGCCGTGAGCGGCGGTACGTCGTCGGGTTCCTCGCCGCGGCGGTGCCCCTGTTCCTCGCCGGAGCGGCGCTCGCGTGGTGGGCCCTGCCGCGGGCAGTCGACATGCTCATCGGGTTCACGCCCCCGGGCGCCCAGAACCTCATCGACGCCCCGACCTACCTCTCCTTCGTCATGCGGCTCGTGCTGGCGTTCGGCATCGCGTTCCTCGTGCCCGTGATCATCGTCGCGCTCGACCTCGTCGGCCTCGTGAGGTCGCGGACCTGGCTCCGCGCCTGGCGCTGGGCGGTGCTCGTCATCTTCGTCTTCGCCGCCGTCGCGACACCGACACCGGACGCTGTGACGATGCTCTTCGTGGCCTTCCCCATGTGCGCGCTGTACTTCGGCGCCGTCTGGATCTGCCTGGTGCACGACCGCCGCGTCGACCGGCGGCGGGCCGAGGAGCTCGCCGCCTCGTGAGCATCGTCGGCGTCATCGTCAACGCCGCCGCCGGTGCCCGCGACGTCGTGGCGACCGGGCGGCGCGTCCACGAGCTGCTCGCGGCGGCCGGGCACGCCGTCACCGACCTGTCCGCCCCGACCCTCGCCCAGGCGACCGACCGCGCCCGGGTGGCGGCGACCGCCGGCCTGGCCGGACTCGTCGTCGTCGGCGGCGACGGCGCGGTGCACCTGGGCGTCAACGTCGTCGCCGGCACACCGCTGCCGCTGGGCATCGTGCCCGCCGGCACCGGCAACGACATCGCCCGCGCGCTGGAGATCCCGCGGGACCCCGACCGCGCGGTCACGGACATCCTCGCTGCGCTGGCCACCCGGCCGCGCCCGCTGGACGCCGTGCGCGTCGGCCGGCCGGACGCCGCGGCCTACGAGTGGTTCCTCGCCGTGCTGTCCTGCGGCCTGGACGCCGCGGTCAACCTCACCGCGAACACCTACCGCTGGCCGTCCGGGCACCTGAAGTACCTGCGCGCGATGCTCGTCGAGCTGCCGCGGTTCCGCCCGTACGGCTACCGGGTGCGGCTGGACGACGGGGTCTGGGAGTCGGCGGGCACGCTCGTCGCCGTCGCGAACACCGCCTGGATCGGGGGCGGGCTGAAGATCGCACCCGGCGCCGACCCCGAGGACGGGCTGCTCGACGTCGTCGTCGCCGGGCCGTTCAGCCGCACCGGCACCGTCGGCATCTTCCCCAAGCTCTACAGCGGCAGCCACCTGGGCCACCCGAAGATCTCGGTGCACCGCAGCCGGTCGGTGACGATCGAGCCGGTGGCTGACCTGGGACCGCACCCGCCGGTCGCGTTCGCCGACGGGGAGCGGATCGGCCCGCTGCCGCTGCGCGTCGAGGTGGTCCCCGGCGCGCTCCACGTGCTGCACTGACGCGCTGCTTAGGGTGGGGCCGTGGCCCGTTCCTCCTCGCGTCGACAGGCGCCGCCCGACGAGCCGACCCCCGCGGAGCGGTACGCCGCGTCCCGTCGTCGGGCCGCCGCCGCGAACACCGAGCTGGCGCGCTTCGCCCAGCAGCTGGACTTCCAGCTCGACCCGTTCCAGGTCGAGTCCTGCGAGGCGGTCGAGAAGGGTCAGGGCGTGCTGGTCGCCGCGCCGACCGGTGCCGGCAAGACGGTGGTCGGCGAGTTCGCCGTCCACCTGGCGCTGGCCACCGGTCGCAAGGCGTTCTACACGACGCCGATCAAGGCGCTGAGCAACCAGAAGTACGGCGACCTGGTGCGCCGCTACGGCCCCGACCGCGTCGGCCTGCTCACCGGCGACGTCACGGTCAACGGCGAGGCCGATGTCGTCGTGATGACCACCGAGGTGCTGCGCAACATGCTCTACGCCGGCTCGGCGACGCTGGCCGGCCTCGGGTTCGTCGTCATGGACGAGGTGCACTACCTCGCCGACCGGTTCCGCGGCCCGGTGTGGGAGGAGGTGATCATCCACCTCCCGGCGTCGGTGCAGCTGGTGTCGCTGTCCGCGACCGTGAGCAACGCCGAGGAGTTCGGCGAGTGGCTGAGCACCGTCCGCGGCGACAC
>CAZFTZ010000130.1:0-3705 GCA_964521875.1 uncultured Cellulomonas sp.
GCGTCCGCGGTCGAGGGGGTCTTCGTCCGCCGCAGCCATTTCCGCCGTAGGAGCATCCTTGATGAAGCGCAGAGAGTTTCTGGTGACCTCCGCGGGATTCGCGGGCGCAGTCGTCCTCCCCAGCCTCGGATTCGGCCAAACCAAGCCTTGTCCTCCGCCGTCTTTGAGCGCGAGTGGGGGCACGTCGGTCACCACTCCCTGCACCAATACGTCGGGAACGGCAGATTGGATCACTCGCTCCACGGCTCCCGGGGTGGTGTGGTCGCATAATTTCGAGTCGGCGGCGGAGGTGGGCGCGTTCCGCGTCGTCGGGGGTTACGGCAACGATCCGCCGAATGCCTCGAATTCCAATGTCACCTGGGATCCCGCCGACGGTTTCGCCGGTGGCGGGTCGATGGTCATCGAGGTCCCGACCGGTGGCCTTTCGAAGGGTTATTGGAACCGACCGATGTCCGCATTGAAAGCGGGCTCGAACGGCAAGTCTGTCGACGACCTCGCCGCCGGCGGTTCACTTCCTAAGCGCACCTACAACGGGAACGACAAGACGCAAGATTGGAACTGGGCGACCGGGTACTACGGACACCCTTCCATTCAGGCCCAGTTCCCGACCTGGAACGGCCAGTCGAACATCTGGGACGGCAGCGAATTCTATGTACAGTTCCGTGCAAAGATTTCCGGTTCCCGTTGGACGCCGGGCAACCCCAACGGCAAGCTGATGTTCATCGACGTCACCGGCCTGACGGGCACGCAGGAAATCGTGATCCAATCCGAGAACACGATCGGCGCGGCCGGCGACCACTACTACAAGACCGCTCCTTTCCGCATGTACACGAGCCAAGGGAGCGAACCGAACAGCCTCCTGACTAGCCCTCAAGGCAGCAGCGGCTTGGTGCAGCCGGGTGGCGCGTTTCCAAACTGCACGGTGCCCAATCTTGCGGTGGCCAATGCCTGCTGGGAATGGCCGAAGGACGAATGGGTGACGGTCCTGGTACACGTCGTGCCCGGCCGCGACAACGGGGCGTACTACAACGCCCACCTGAACGAAGGCTCCGCAAACTGGCCGTATCACGACACGACGATCGAGGTCTGGATCGCGCGCGCGGGTGCGACGGCCTACACCAAGGTGTATGAGCAATACAATCTTGCGTGGGACTACTATTCCAGCAATCACCATCCGCCGGCGTTCAACAAGATCGGTCCGACCGCATACATGAATCAGGGTGCCACGCCGCAACCGGCGGTTGCGGGTTGGACCCACAAGTTCACCCAGTTGATTTTCTCGAAGCAGTTCATTCCGTGCCCTGCCTGAGCGTGATCGATGGCTTTTACAGGCTCTCCATTTGGGCAGGTTTCTACGGCGAGGTAGCAAGATGAAGAGGCGTGAATTCGTACGGGTGGCCGCGACGGCCGGATTGGTGACCGGACTGGCGTCGCGGTTGGCGCGGGGCGCGGAGCCTTGCCCGCCTCCAACCGTCAGCATCTCGGGTGGTGCATCGGTGTCGACGGCGTGCGATCCGCCACCGCCTCCGGGGACTGCGCCCGCCTGGTTCACCTCGATGGCTTCGGGCACATGGGCGACCGTAGCGGGCGGCTCCGGCCAGCGCATTCAGGACGTGTTACCGCCTTCATCGACAGTCACGTCAGGCTTGAGCGGAGAAAACCCGCGCAGCATCTGCTCGGCGTGGACTGGCGGTGCGGTCGATCCGACGCGCCGCGAATACATCCTCGCGGCGAACGGCGGTCACGCCGACTACGCGGGCAACGAGGTGTATGCCCTGGCGCTAGGCGATTCGACTCCCAGCTGGAAACGCATCTGCGATCCGACGCCTGCATCGCAGTTCGGAGATACGACCAGCGAGGGCGGAGGTGTCTATCTCGACGGTCGGCCGCGTGCCATGCACTCCACTTTCGAGACGTTCGGTGACGGGCGTGTGTGGTTCCCACTGCTCAACTCGGTGACGAGCGGCGGTGGCGGCACCGTCAACAAAATTGCCTCGTTCAATCGCGGTGCGATCAGTGGCACCTCAACGCTGGCGTATTCATCCGGCATGGGGCCGTGGACGGTGTATGGCCCGGTACCGAACCTGAACGCGACGAGCGCGCGGTTCGGTCGGGGCGTGTTTGACCCGGTGAATCACTACTGCTACGGGCTCGGCGGGTTCGGTGCGAACTACACGGTCTACTGGCGATTCCCGACGACCGGCAGCTCGATCGGCCAAGCGCAGTACTGGTCGGCCGGGCTGAGCGTCGGCAATTTCAATACCTGGGCGGTCTGTGCGTACGATCTCGGCATCATCGTGGCGGGCGATTCACTGCGCCGGCAGATTTGCGTACTGAAGCTCTCGAAAGCCGGCGCGTCGGATGCGTGGAGTATCGTTAGCAACGTCTCCGGTACGGGTTATTACAGCCCCGACGAGTTCGGAGGCGCCGGAGGCGTGTACATCAAGGCCAACCACTCGATCGCCATCGGCGATCCGCGGGACACTGGCAAGACGATCTACAAGCTGCAGATTCCAGTCTCGAATGGGGCGTACAACCCCTCGGGCACGTGGGTCTGGTCGAACCTGACTCCGGCCGGTGCCACGCCGACCGTCTCACCAGGCAACAGCTCGGCCAACAGCAAATGGAACCTCGTCGAGGATATGGGGAATGGCCAGTCGGCGATCGTCTTCATCGGCGATATCGCCGGGCCGACTTACGTCTACAAGGTGCCCACGAGCGGCCTCTAGCGCAGCTTGCGGCATAGCCGTGATGTGTGCGGCGGTCGAGTATCCGTCCGCCGCCAGCCGGCTATACTTGCGCCGGGGTTGCCACCCGGGGCAACGAGTACCGAAGAATGAAAAGGCGTTTCGTAGGCCTTGTCGCGCTTCTAGTAACTGGCAGCGCTCGCGCCCTCACTTACGGGGATGTTCAGCCGTGCGAGCCATTCGATCCTAACGCCACGTACCACGACATCAACGAGGCGGCGGATCAGGTGCTACGCGGCACGGTGGAGCGCAACCATTTCACCAAGCCCGTGGCCACGCTCGAGCGCGGACAGACTGCGCCGCTCCCACGCGATATCGCATTCGTTCTCCGGCAGTTCCCGAACCATTACCTGGCGTTGAACGCGATGGGCCGGTGGCAGCTGCGCAACCAGCTCGACCTCACCGAATCCGAGACGCCGGTGTGGACGGCCGACTGCTATTTCATGCGCGCCATCGATTTCCGGCCGGGCGACTACAAGCTCCACCTCTTGTACGGCATTTATCTGCACGGAGCGAAGCGCTACGAAGAGGCGTGGAAGGAGTACGCGCTCGCGGAACAAAACGGCGCGGATACGGCGGAGTTCTATTACAACCGCGGCTTGCTGGCGGTAGACATGGGCAAGCTCGAACAGGCGCAGGCGGACGCGGATCGTGCGTACTCGATGGGTGCGCCGCTGCCGGGTCTGCGTACCAAGCTCGCTCGCGCGCAGAAGGAGGCGGCGCAGGGCAAGAAGCCGCTGTCCTCGGCGGCGGAGCCGCCACCGAAGCGCTAGACGTCCAGCGCGACCAGCTCGCTGTAGAAATCGCGAATCTGCGAATCCTTGAGCGTGCGGCTCATGAAGAGCTTCGCCTGCGTGCGCTTCGTACGATAGGCGAGCGGCGGCACCCGCGCGAGGAAGCGCGCCTCGACGCGTGAGGTCACCATCCCGTGCGCGAAGAGCAGCTTCGTTTGCACGAT
>CAZFTZ010000131.1:0-6118 GCA_964521875.1 uncultured Cellulomonas sp.
CAGCTGATGCAGATCGAGTCGGCGCCCCAGACGCTGCTCAAGACGAAGCAGACGAACACCAGCAACGTGGTCAGCGCGCTGCAGGCGCTCAACGTCAAGGTCGCCTCGCTCGGCGACGCCGCGAAGACCGCCGCCACCGCCTCGTCGTGGCAGGCGCTGACCGCCACCTCGTCCGCCGCCTCCGTCACCGCGACCACCGCAACCGGCGCCGAGCCGACGTCGGTGTCGTTCACGGTCGACCAGGTCGCCGCCGCGCAGACCTCGCTCGTGCCGGCGTACTCCAGCACCGGGACGCTCCTCGGCAGCTCGGGGGCGCTGACGTTCGTCAGCCCCGCGGGCAAGATCGTCTCGATCTCGACCGCAGGCGCCAGTTCGCCGCAGGACGTCGCCAGCGCGATCAGCGCGTCGGAGGCCGGCGTCTCGGCCGTCGCGGTCAAGCTGCCGGACGGCAGCTATCGCCTCCAGCTCTCCTCCAAGCAGACCGGAGTCGACAACGGCTTCGCCGTCTACGAGGGCACGGTCACCCAGGACGACATCGACGGTGGCGCGACTGCGGTCGCGCTGACGCAGGTCCAGGCCGCGCGCGACGCCAAGATCACGCTGTGGTCCGGCGTCGCCGGCGCCGAGATGCCGTACACGTCGTCCTCGAACACGTTCTCCGACGTCGTGCCCGGCCTGTCGTTCACCGTGTCGCAGACCGAGTCGGCACCGGTGACGGTGACCACGTCCCGCGACGACGCGGCGCTGTCCGAGCTCGGCTCCGACCTGGTGAGCCAGCTCAACCTGGTGCTGAGCGAGATCACCAGCCGGACCGCCTCGACGACGACCACCGCCTCCGACGGCTCGACGACGGTCACGGCCGGCGTGCTCGGCGGCGAGAGCGACGTGCGGATGCTGCAGAACGCGCTGTCCGACGCCGGCTCCTACGCCGTGACGTACGACGGCGAGCTCGTCTCCCCGTCGTCGGTCGGCATCGTCATCGGCAAGGACGGCACGTTCACCTTCGACGCCGACGCGTTCGCCGCGTCGCTCGCGGCCGACCCGGACAAGACCCAGGCCGTGCTCACCGCGGTGGCGCAGCGCGTGGCGGACACCGCGACGACGTACTCCGACCCGTACGACGGCCTGCTGACGTCGAACATCACCCAGCAGCAGTCGACGGTGGACCAGCTCGGCGACCAGATCGCCGACTGGGACACCCGGCTCGCGCTGCGCAAGGCCAGCCTCGAGACGCAGTACTCGAACCTCGAGGTGACGTTGTCCAACCTGCAGGCGCAGTCGTCCTGGCTCACCACGCAGCTGGCCTCGCTGACCTCGTCGAGCTCGTCGTCGAGCTCGTCGTCGTCCTGACCGGAGGACCCTGCGATGACCGACGCCCGCGCCCGCTACGTCGCCGACTCGATCGCGACCGCGAGCCCCGCCCGGCTGCTCACGATGCTCTACGACCGCCTGCTGCTCGACCTCGCCCGGGCTGAGAAGGCGCTGGCGGCCGGCGACCGCGCGGGCGCCGCCCCGTTCGTCGGGCACGCCCAGGAGGTCGTCTCCGAGCTGGTGGTCACGCTCGACGAGGACGCCTGGGACGGTGCCGACCGGCTGATGGCGATCTACACCTTCGTGCTGCGCCAGCTCATCCACGCCGGCGCCACCGGCGACGCCGAGGCGCTGGCGGACTGCCGTGCGCTCGTCGAGCCGCTGGCGATCGCCTGGCACGAGGCCGCCGACGAGGTGGGCCGCGCGGTGATCCCGACCCAGGCGTCCGACGAGGCGCCCGTCTCCGGCCTGCTCGGCGTCGGCTGAGACCGGCCGTGGACTCCTCACCCGGCTGGGACGCCGCCTGGGTCCGCGCGCTCGACGAGCTCGAGCTCGCGGTCGGCGACGCCGAGCTGATGCTCACCGACGCGCACGCACCGGTGGACCACGCCCCGGCATGGCGCCCGCCGACCGGTCTTCCGCCGCTGCCGGCGTCCCTCGAGGCGCGCGCTCGCGCCGTGCTCGGCCGCCAGCTGGCGGTCGCCGAGGCGCTGTCCGCCGCGGCGGTCCGCAGCCGCCGCCAGCTGCGCATCCACGAGCAGATGGTGCCGTTCGTGCCGCACCCGCCGGTCTACGTCGACCTGGACGGCTGAGACCTCGTCGGGCAGCCCCCAGCGGGGCGGCTGCCGGACTCGTCGGGCGCTGTCCGGTTCGCCTGCCCCGAACGGGTGATGGGACGTCTCGCACCCGTCGCAACGGCTCAGGACACCTCGCGCACGTCCGATGAGGCGGGCGAGCACGGATCGCTCGCCAGGGGGCCATGGATCGGCCGACGAGTTCCTCGATGGTCGGTAGGGGTGTGCCCGCATGGGTGTGTTCGACTCCGTGTCCATGGTGGCGCTGCACAGCGCCCTCGACGGCCTGTCCGCGCGCCAGGAGGCGATCGCCGACAACGTCGCGAACCTGCAGACCCCCGGCTACCGCGCCAAGCGCGTGCAGTTCGAGGACGCGCTGACGAAGGCCGTCTCGCAGGGCAGCGGAGCGGCGACGGCCACCACCTCCCGCTCCCTGGAGCCGACCCGTGAGGACGGCAACAACGTCAACCTCGACACCGAGACGCTGTCGAACATCGACACCAACCTGCGCTACCAGCTGGCGACGCAGGCGGTGTCGGCCCAGCTCTCGCAGATCCGCGCGGCGATGAGGACGTCCTGATGAGCACCTTCGGAGCACTCGGCATCGCCGGCAGCGGGCTGACCGTCGACCGGCACTGGATCGACGCGGTGAGCGACAACCTCGCCAACATCAGCACGGCGACGTCGACGAGCGAGGACGCGTTCCAGGCGAGGTACATCGTCGCCAAGGAGATGGACGGCGGCGGGGTGCAGGTCGCCGGCGCCGTGCTGTCCGGGAACACCGAGGGCCGGATCGTGTACGAGCCGGACAACCCGCTGGCCGACGAGGACGGCAACGTCAAGTACCCCGACATCGACATGTCGAGCCAGATGGTGCAGCTGATCATGGCCCAGCGCGGCTACCAGGCGAACGCCGCGGTGGTCGACCGGGCGAAGGAGGCCTACGAGGCCGCGCTGAAGATCGGGCAGAACCTGTGAGCGTCTCCGCGATCGCCGGTGTCACCGGCACCGTGCCCACCGCCCCGGCCACCCCGACGTCCCCCGTCGCGTCGTCGGGCGCCTCCTCGACGAGCTTCGACGACGTGCTGTCCGGGGTCGACCAGCTCCAGCAGCTCCAGTCGACCGCCGACGGCCTGGCCGTGCAGGCCGTCACCGGCCAGCTCGACGACGTGCACGACTACACGATCGCCGCCGCCCAGGCGTCGCTGGCGATCGAGCTGACCGCGGCGATCCGCAACAAGGCGGTCGACGCGTTCAACGAGATCATGCGGATGCAGGCCTGATGCCCGCCCAGGTCCGTTCCGTGCTCGACCGCCTGACGTCGGCGGTCCGCCAGTTCACGCTCGTGCAGCGCTCCTTCCTCGTCGTCGCGGTCGCCGCGGTCGTCGTCGGCGCCGTCGCGCTGGCCGGCTGGCTGGGGCGCCCGACGATGAGCCCGCTGTTCTCCGGCCTGTCCGGCACCGATGCCTCCGCGATCACCGACAAGCTGACCGAGGACGGCGTCAGGTACGAGCTGTCCGACGGCGGCGCCACCATCCTGGTGCCGCAGTCGAACCTGTACGCCGAGCGCATCGCGATGGCCGCGGCCGGGCTCCCGGCCAACGCCGACGGCGACGGCTACTCGCTGCTCGACTCGCTGCCGGTCACCGCCTCGGACTTCCAGCAGCAGACCGCCTACCAGCGCGCCACCGAGGGCGAGCTCGCCAAGACGGTGCAGTCGATCGACGGGGTCGAGGCCGCGACGGTCAAGCTCGCGCTGCCGGAGGACACCGTCTTCGTGTCGCAGAAGTCGGACCCGACGGCGTCGGTGTTCGTGCGCACCCGGCCGGGCGTCACGCTGGCGACCGAGCAGGTGCAGGCGATCGTCCACCTGGTCTCGGCCGGCATCCAGGACATGAAGCCGACGGACGTCGCCGTGATCGACGCCTCCGGCCAGGTGCTGTCCGCGGTCGGCACCGGCACCACCGGCGGCGCGCTCGCCTCGCAGCAGGCATCCGACTACGAGGCCAAGGTGCAGGCCGCGGTGCAGGCGCTGCTCGACCCGCTCGTCGGGCCCGGCAAGTCCGCGGTGACCGTCACCGCCGAGCTGGACCAGGACTCGACGCAGAAGACGAGCGAGAACTACTCCGCGACCGAGGGCCTGCCGCCGTCGGCCTCGTCGACCACGACCGAGACGTACACCGGCGGCGACTCGTCGGCCACCGGCGTGCTCGGGCCGGACAACATCGCGGTGCCCACCGGCGACGCGACCTCCGGCACGTACTCCTCGACGAGCACGGACGTCACCAACCCGATCAACAAGGAGACCGAGGTCGTCACGTCCGGGCCGGGCGGCCTGGAGCGGCAGTCGGTGTCGGTCGCGGTGGACACCGACGCGGCGAAGGACCTCGACATGGCGTCGCTCACCACCGCGATCTCCGCCGCCGCCGGCATCGACACCGCCCGCGGCGACACGCTCTCGGTGCAGAAGATGACGTTCGACACGACACGGGCCGACGAGGCCGCCGCGGCGCTCGCCGAGCAGGACGCCCAGCAGCAGACGGCTGACCGCAACGCCCTCATCGTCAAGGGCGCGATCGCCGGGGTGATCCTGCTGCTCGTCGTGTTCCTGCTGGCGCTGGCCGGCCGCCGGTCGCGCCGGCAGCGGCGCGAGGCGCTCGACCTCGGCGCGCTCGAGGCGGCCCGGATGGCCGAGGAGGCCAAGATGCTCGAGTTCAGCGCGGCCGACCTGCCGGAGCTGCCGGAGGCGCCGGAGCCCAGCCCCGAGGAGAGCGCGATCCTGCAGCGCCGCCGCGAGATCGAGGCGCTGGCCGACGACGAGCCCGGCGAGATCGCCGAGCTGCTGCGGATGTGGCTCGCCACGCCGGCCGGCGGTAGCCGCCGATGACCGCCACCGCCACGCTCACCGGCTCGCAGAAGGCCGCCCTGCTGCTGCTGCAGCTCGGGCGGGACCGGGCCGCACGCGTCCTCAAGCAGCTCGACGAGTACGAGATCGAGGAGCTGACCGCCGAGATCGTGCGGTTGGAGCACGTCGACCAGTCGCTGGCCGACGAGGTGGTCGACGAGTTCTGGTCCGCGGTCACGCTCGGCGTCGGGGTGGGCGGTGGCTCGATCCTCGCCGAGAGGCTGCTCGTCGCCTCGCTCGGCGAGGAGCGGGCCGCGGAGATGATGGGCCGGCTCGAGGCGGTGCTGGCCGGCCAGCCGTTCGACTTCCTGCAGCAGGTCGACGCCCGGCAGATCGTCTCGCTGCTGTCCGGCGAGCATCCGCAGACGGTTGCGCTGGTGCTGGCGTACCTGCGGCCCGAGCATGCGTCGATGGTGCTGGCCGGCCTGCCGCCGGAGGACCAGGCGGAGATCGCGCACCGGATCGCGCTCATGGAGCGCGCCTCGCCGGATCTCGTCCAGGTGGTCGCCGAGAGCCTGCAGCGCAAGGCGTCGGCCGTGCTCACCCCGCGCGAGCTGGCGAACGTCGGCGGCGTGCAGCCGCTGGTCGAGATCATCAACCGCGCCGACCCGGCGACCGAGAAGTCGATCCTCGAGGGCCTGGCGGACCGCGACGAGGAGCTCGCCGAGGAGATCCGCAGCCGGATGTTCGTGTTCACCGACATCGTGCTGCTCGAGGACCGGGCGATGCAGCTCGTGCTCCGGCAGGTCGACACGTCCGGGCTGGCGCTGGCGCTCAAGGGTGCCTCGGACGCAGTGCGCGACGTCGTGATGCGCAACGTGTCGCAGCGCGCCAAGGAGAACCTCGTCGAGGAGATCGAGCTGCTCGGCCCGGTGCGGCTGTCGCAGGTCGAGGACGCCCGTGCGGCGATCGTCCAGGTGATCCGGCGACTCGAGGAGTCCGGCCAGATCACCATCCGGCGCGACGGGGAGGACGAGTACGTTGCGTGAGCCCGCGGTGGTCCCGGCGCAGTTCCCGGCCCTGACGGCGACCCTCGACGGGTCGCCGCACGCGGACCTGCTCCCGGTCGGCTCCGACCGGGAGTCGGCGCGTGCCGCCGGGTTCGCCG
>CAZFTZ010000132.1:0-2596 GCA_964521875.1 uncultured Cellulomonas sp.
GGCCGTCGGAGATCTCGACGCCGGCCTTGACCCAGGTCTCGTCGGACGCCCGGAGGAACAGTCCCGCCTGGTCGAACAGGCCCTCGTAGGCCAGCGCGAAGTCGACCTCGACCGCGGCGTCCTCCGGCAGCGGCGCGAGCAGCGCGTGCTCGGTGTCGTGGACGAAGCCGTAGGCGGTGCGCCGCCACGCGTCGGATCCCTCGACGGCCTCGACGAGCAGGGCGTCCCCGTCCACCCGTGCCGCGGCGGGCGGGTGCGTCCAGCGGCCGTCGGACCAGGGGATGTCGCGGGCGTCGTCGTCGGCCATGCGGTGACCCTAGCCGGGGGCGGGCGACCTCAGCCGGAGAACCGGGTGGCGAGCCAGTCGAGGACGGTCGTGAGGTACCTCTCGCGCGCGGGCGACGGCGACAGCACCAGGTCGTGCGCGCCGCCGGGTATCTCGACGAACGTCACGTCCCGCCCGAGCCGGCCCGCACGCGCGGCGATGTCCCGGACGTCGAGGATGACGTCGCTGGTGACGAGCCTGTCGTGCGCGTGGTCGCCCGGGCCGCTCGCGTCGGACGCCAGCACCAGCACCGGCGCGGCGACGTCGAGCCCGCGGGCGACGCGGCGGTGGCCGGCCCGGATGGTGCGCACCCAGCCGGCGCGGACCGGGAACGCGTCGTGCGGCTTCCACGCCAGGTCGTAGTCCCACTCGCCACCCGTGCCGGCGTGCAGGGCGTGCCCGTAGTGCGGCGCCATCCGGCGGACCGTCAGCGACGGCGCCACGCGCCCGACGACGTCGAGGACGGCGGTGAGCGGGCCGCGCTCGAACCGGGTGCCGTTGAGGTCGAGCCACGGGCTGTCCAGCACCAGCGCGTCGACCGCGCCGGGACGCTCGTGCGCCCACAGCGGCGCGACCAGCCCGCCGGTCGAGTGCCCGTGCAGCACCACGACGGCGTGGTCCGCGCGCAGCAGCGCCACCGCGCGGTCGAGCTCCTCGGCGTACACGGCGAGGTCGGTCGTGTAGTTCGGCAGCCGGCCGGGGCGGATCGAACGGCCGTGGTCGCGCAGGTCGAGGGCGTAGAAGTCCCAGCCGGCGGCGGCGAACGCGTCGCCGAGGTGGCGCTGGAAGAAGTAGTCGGCGAACCCGTGGACGTGCAGCACCGCCCGGTGCGGCGAGGTGGGGCCGGCCTCGCCCCCGGCCGGCGTGGTACCGGTTCTCGCGCCCCTGGCCGGTGTCCCGCCGAGGCGCTCGTGGTCGGCCGGCGTGGTGTCCGGTTCCCGCCGGACGAGGGTCGCGACCGCGGGCCCGAACCGGTCCGGCGGCAACTCGAGCGTCAGCGCCGACCACCCGTCCCCGAGCACGTCGGGGTGCCAGTCGAAAGGCTGCGTCGTCGTCGGGCCGGTCACGGCGCGATCCTCGCATCCGACCGCCCTGCCGCGGGAGGGTGCACCCGGGCTCGTCGCGCGCCACGACGCGGGTTGCCCGCAAAGTTGAGCGGAATAGACTCAACTCCGGCCAGGTTGCCTTCGTCGGAAGCCATCACCAGGAGGAACGCTTGGACGCGAAGTTCACCACCCGGGCCCAGGAGGCCCTCGGCGACGCCATCCAGTCGGCGTCGGCTGCCGGGAACCCGCAGCTGGAGCCCGCACACCTGCTCGACGCGCTGCTGCGCCAGGAGGGCGGCGTCGCCAACGGGCTGCTCGACGCCGTCGGCGCCGACCGCGCCGCGATCGGCCGGCAGGTGCGCGCGATGCTCGTCACGCTGCCGGCGTCGTCCGGCTCGACGGTCGCGCAGCCGTCGGCGTCGCGCCAGCTCGTCACGGCGCTGGACGCCGCCGAGAAGGAGGCGCGCGCGCTCGGCGACGACTACGTCTCCACCGAGCACCTGCTCGTCGGCCTCGCCACCGGCCAGTCCGGTGTCGCCGAGGCCCTCGCCGCCGCCGGTGCGTCCCGCGACGCGCTCGTCGCCGCGCTGCCGACCGTCCGCGGCAACGCCCGCGTCACCAGTCCCAACCCGGAGGGCACGTACAAGGCGCTCGAGCAGTACGGCATGGACCTGACCCAGCGTGCCCGCGACGGCAAGCTCGACCCGGTGATCGGGCGGGACGCCGAGATCCGCCGTGTGATCCAGGTGCTGAGCCGCCGCACCAAGAACAACCCCGTGCTGATCGGCGAGCCCGGCGTCGGCAAGACCGCCGTCGTCGAGGGGCTCGCGCAGCGCATCGTCGCCGGCGACGTGCCGGAGTCGCTGCGCGGCAAGCGGCTGGTCGCGCTCGACCTCGCGTCGATGGTCGCCGGCGCCAAGTACCGCGGCGAGTTCGAGGAGCGGCTCAAGGCCGTGCTCAACGAGATCAAGGAGTCCGACGGCGAGGTCGTCACGTTCATCGACGAGCTGCACACCGTCGTCGGAGCGGGTGCCGGCGGCGAGGGCGCGATGGACGCCGGCAACATGCTCAAGCCGATGCTCGCTCGCGGCGAGCTGCGGCTCGTCGGCGCGACGACGCTCGACGAGTACCGCGAGCACATCGAGAAGGACCCCGCCCTGGAGCGGCGGTTCCAGCAGGTGTTCGTCGGCGAGCCGTCGGTCGAGGACACCGTCGCGATCCTGCG
>CAZFTZ010000133.1:0-2665 GCA_964521875.1 uncultured Cellulomonas sp.
GGTGGCGACGGTGCGCCACCAGTTCTCGATGAAGAACACGATGGGCTACGGCCTCAACTCGTTCCTCGACTTCGACCGGCCGGTCGACATCCTGGCCCACCTGCTCGTCGGCTCCGAGGGAACGCTCGGCTTCGTCGCCGAGGCGGTGCTGCGGACCGTTCCCGTGCTGCCGAAGGTCGCCACCGCGTTCGTCGTGTTCGACGACCTCGAGGCGGCCAACGACGCGCTGCCCGCCCTCGTCGGGACCGGCGCCGCGACGCTCGAGCTGCTGGACGCGATGTCGCTGCGGGTCGGGCAGGGGCTGCCGGGCACGCCACGCCAGGTGATGGACCTGCACGTCGACACCCAGGCCGCGCTGCTGGTGGAGTACCAGGCGGCCGACGACGAAGCGCTGGCGGATCTGCGGGCCGACGGGGACCGCGTGCTGCGCGGGCTGGCCGGCGCCGCCCCTGCCCGGTTCACCGCGGACCCGACCGAGCGCGCCGACCTGTGGCACTTGCGCAAGGGCCTCTACACGGCGGTCGCCGGCGCGCGGCCGAGCGGGACGACGGCGCTGCTCGAGGACGTCGTCGTGCCCGTCGCCTCGCTGGCGCGCACCTGCACCCGGATCACCGAGATCTGCGAGGCGCACGGCTACAAGGACTCGGTGATCTTCGGCCACGCCAAGGACGGCAACGTCCACTTCATGATCACCGACGGGTTCGCCTCGTCCGACGAGGTCGCGCGCTACCGCGCGTTCACCGAGGACATCGTCGACCTGATCCTCGGCGAGGACGGCTCGCTCAAGGCCGAGCACGGCACCGGCCGGGTGATGGCGCCGTTCGTCCGGCGCCAGTACGGCGACGAGCTGTACGACGTGATGCGCAGGGTCAAGACGCTGTGCGACCCGCGTGGGGTGCTCAACCCCGGCGTGGTGCTGGACGACGACCCCGACGCGCACCTGCGGCACATCAAGACCAGCCCGCGGGTGGAGGAGGAGGTCGACCGCTGCGTCGAGTGCGGCTACTGCGAGCCGGTGTGCCCCAGCCGCGACCTCACGCTGACGCCGCGGCAGCGGATCGTCGCGCGCCGCGAGATCGCCCGCGCCCGCGCCGCCGGCGACGAGGAGCTCGTCCGCGAGATCGAGGCCGACCACGACTACTCGGTGGTGCAGACCTGCGCCGTCGACGGCATGTGCCAGACGGCCTGCCCGGTGACGATCAACACCGGGATGCTCGTCAAGCGGCTGCGCCGCGAGGGCGCGAGCCGGACGGCGAACGCGGTGTGGGGGCAGGCGGCGAAGCACTGGGCCGGGACGACGCGGGTCGCCGCCGCGATGCTCGACGTCGCCGGCGCGGTGCCGGAGCCGCTCGTCACGGCGGCGAACGTCGCCGCGCGTGCCGTGCTCGGCAGCGACAACGTGCCGCTGCACTCCGCGGAGCTGCCGCGCGGCGGCCGTCGTCGGGCCCGGCGTGCGCCGCAGGCCAACGAGCCCGGGGCACCGACTGCCACCCGCGCCCGGCCTGCGCCCGAGCAGGAGCCCGAGGCGGTCTACATGCCGGCCTGCGTCAACGCGATGTTCGGGCCGGCCGACGGGGGAGCAGGCGTCCAGGCGGCGGTCGAGGAGCTGTGCCGCCGCGCGGGCGTGACGCTGCTGGTGCCGGAGGGCGTCGATTCGCTGTGCTGCGGCACGCCGTGGTCGTCGAAGGGGCTGGCGAACGGGCTGGCGGTGATGCGCCGGCGCACGCTCGACGCGCTGCGTGCGGCGACCCGGGACGGCGAGCTCCCGGTGATCTGCGACGCGGCGTCCTGCACCGAGGGCATCGTGCACGCGCTGGAGGAGGACCTCGGCGCGCCGCTGACGATCATCGACGCGGTGCAGTTCGTCGCCGACCGCGTGCTGCCGCGCCTGCCCTCGAACCAGCAGCGGCTGGCCTCGCTCATGCTGCACCCCACGTGCTCGTCGACCCGGATGGGCCTCAACCCGGCGCTGCAGACGGTCGCCGCGGCGGTGGCCGACGAGGTCCGCGTGCCCGACGACTGGGGCTGCTGCGCGTTCGCCGGCGACCGCGGCATGCTCCACCCGGAGCTGACCGCCTCCGCCACGGCCCGCGAGGCCGCGAACGTCGAGCAGCTCGGCGGCGACGCGCACGCGTCCTGCAACCGCACCTGCGAGCTCGGCATGACGCGCGCGACGGGGCAGCAGTACCGGCACGTGCTCGAGCTGCTGGAGGAGGTCACGCGGCCCTGACGGCGCGATGCCCCGGACCGAGGTCCCAGACCGGTCCTCTGCTGGTCACGGCTGGCGCCGTTAGGGTGGGGTCGCAACCCCACCAGTCCTTGTGAAGGAGCATCCATGGCCAGCATCGAGGCCGTCGGTGCCCGCGAGATCCTCGACTCGCGCGGCAACCCCACCGTCGAGGTCGAGGTCGCGCTCGACGACGGCACCATCGCCCGCGCGGCCGTCCCGTCCGGGGCGTCCACGGGTGCGTTCGAGGCGGTCGAGCGCCGGGACGGCGACAAGGGCCGCTACCTGGGCAAGGGTGTCGAGGGCGCCGTCTCCGCGGTGATCGACGAGATCGCGCCGGAGCTCATCGGCTACGAGGCGACCGAGCAGCGGATCGTCGACCAGGCGCTGATCGACCTGGACGGGACGCCGAACAAGGGCAAGCTCGGCGCCAACGCG
>CAZFTZ010000134.1:0-5189 GCA_964521875.1 uncultured Cellulomonas sp.
GCCTGAGCGACGAGCCGCGCCGCACGCTCGTCGTCCGGGGCCAGGGTCAGCGAGAGGAACCCGGCGAACGCGGCGGACATCGCGTAACCGCGCGCGGCGAGGTCGCCGCCGAAGGTCCACACGTGGTCAGCCGCCTCGCGCCGGTCCTCCCCCGAGGCCGCGTCCGGGTCGGCGCCGCGGCGGGCCGTCGACCAGGCCGGCGCCATCCCCGGCAGCGGCGAGCGCCCGCCGCCGATCGCGAGCGCCTGCTCGGACAGCGCCCGCGCGACGGGGATCCGGTGCTCCAGCACCGCCAGCGCGGCGGCGATCGCGTGGTTGGCGGCGCGGTAGTCGCCCTCGAGCGGCGCGCGCAGGCCGACCGATAGCACTGAGTCCAGGTGGCCGTGCAGCTCGGTGAGCCGGGCGCGCAGCAGCAGCGTGAGCGAGACGACGTAGGCGTGGGCGTAGTACGCCTCGACGTCCAGGTCGGCGCGGGCACGGGCCAGGGCGGCCGACGACCACGCCAGCGCGTCGTCGAGCCGGTCGTCGAGCACCAGCGCGGCGCCGTGCAGGGCCGACGCCGCGCGCGCGAGGTCCGGTGCCGCGAACGGATCGTCGAGCAGCGGCAGCGCCTCGGCGGGTCGGCCGACGACGACCAGCCGCTCGGCACGGGTCAGCCGGATCGCGTCGGTCGTCGCGGCCGGCGCGTCCGCGGCGACGGCGACCTCCCTCTCGGGCGGGACGCGGTCCTCGAGCAGCGTGAGGTGGTCGGCGAGGACCTCGAACCGGGGCGCCCACGGGACGTCCGCGGCGGCCGCCTCCCGCAGCAGCCTCCGGGCCGCCGGCAGGTCGTGCGCCACCCGCGCCAAGACGCCGGCGCGCAGTGCGACGAGCTCGCGATCGGGGTCCGGCTCGGCAGGGGTCGCGGCGAGCACGTCGCGCACCGCAGCGACCTCGGCGCCGCCGACGAGCAGCGCGCGCACGTAGGGCACCGCGGTGGCGGGCAGCCGCGAGCGCTCCCAGGCGTCGCGGCACTCGACCGTCCGCCGGTACCAGTGCTCGACGAACATCCGGTGGACGATCGTGTCCCGCCCGCGCTCGGCGCCGGGCTCGGCGCCCGGGTCGGCGGCAGCCGCCGGCTCCTGCCACGGAGCGGGGCGCGGCGCGACGAGCGGCGGGCCTTCGTGGCCGGGCGACCGGCCGAAGGCAGCGGCGAGCAGGTCGTCGAACCGCAGCCGGCGGGCCGGCGGCGCCGAGTGGCGCACGTGCTCCGCGAGAATCTGCGGGAACACGCCCACCACCTGCTCCTCGCCGCGCCCGACGAACCGCAGCAGGCCGCAGGCGTCGAGCTCCTCCAGCGCGGGCGCCGCCACCAGGCGGCGGGCGACGGGGACCTCGACGGCGCCGGCCAGCGACAGCAGCTCGAGCCCCTGGCGCGCCTCGTCGCCCAGCGCGGCGACCATCGGGTCGAGCACGGGCTCGATCTCGGGCGACCACATGTCCGCGCCCGCGGTCCACACCCCGCCGACGACGGCGAGCGTGCTGTTGCGGCGGGCGTTGTCGGCGATGGCCCGCACCAGTGCGGGGATGCCGCCCGAGTAGGCGAAGATCCGGGCCACCACACCGGGGTCGATCCTGCCCGGCAGCGCCTCGTCCAGCAGCACGCGGACGTCGGTGTAGCCGAGCGGCGGGACGGCCACGCGGGCCGCCGGCCGTACCACGGCCGCCAGCCGGGTCGCCGGGCGGCGGGCGAACGGCAGCGGCCGGGAGGCCGTCACCACCGGGAAGCCGGCACGCCGCTGCGCGGCGGCCAGCACGCCGGCCGAGGCTGCGTCCAGGTCGTCGGCGTCGTCGACGAGCACGGCGGTGCGCCCCTCCCGGGTGGCGGTCTCGAGCTGGGCGACGGCGGTGGCGACCACCGACTCGGCGCGGGCGTCGGTGCGGGTGGCGCGGGAGACCAGGCCGGCGACGGCGAGCGCCTCGAGCGGACGGTCGGCGAGGGCCGCCAGGCCGGCGGCGCGCAGCGTGTGCCACCCGAGGTCGTCGAGCTCGTCGGCCACTGCGGCGAGGAGGCGGGACCGGCCGGAGCCGGCCAGGCCGAGCAGGTCGACGCTGGTGCCCGCCGTCAGCAGGCCGACCGCGTCCGCCACGACGCCCTCATGACCCACCCCCGGTGGCATGAGCAGACGGTAGCCCGCGTCTGAGTAGCCCGCACGACCCATCCGCGGGCCGCCGGCGCGCGAACGAGGGGGCATGACCACCCTGATCCTCGTCGGCCTCGTCTCCGGCGTCATCACGGCCCTCTCGCCGTGCGTGCTGCCGGTGCTGCCGGTGGTGCTGACTACGGCGGCGGGCGAGGGTGCGGCGTCGCGACGCCGGCCGTGGCTCGTCGTCGGCGGCCTGGTGACGTCGTTCGGCGTGTTCACGCTGCTCGGTGGCGCGTTGCTGTCCCTGCTGCACCTGCCGCAGGACCTGCTGCGCTGGGTCGGGATCACCGTGCTGGGCGTCGTCGGCCTGGGGCTGCTGTGGCCGGCACTGGGCCACCTGCTGGAACGGCCGTTCTGGCGGCTGCGGATGCCGCGGCTGAACCGTGACGGCAACGGGTTCCTGCTCGGCGCGGCGTTCGGGCTGGTCTTCGTGCCGTGCGCCGGCCCGGTGCTCGCCTCCATCACGGTGCTCGCGGCCACGGCGCGCATCGGGTGGGGGCTCGTCGTGCTCACCGCGGCGTTCTGCGCCGGCATCGCGATCCCGCTGCTCGTGCTCGCCACCGCCGGGCAGCGGCTCGCAGCCCGGGTGCGCGCGGTCCGCGAGCGGACCCCGGCGGTGCGGATCGTCGGCGGCGTCGTCATGGTGGCCACCGCGCTCGTGATCGGCCTCGGGCTGGCGGACCCGCTGCAACGGGCGGTGCCGGGCTGGTTCTCGGCCGTGTCCGACCGGATCGAGGGGCGAGCACAAGCGCAGCTCGACGCCCTGGCCGGCACCGGCGCCGACGTCGGCTCGAGCGGCGACGACGGGGCGGTGCGGTCGTTCGACGAGTGCGCGGACGACCCCGCCACGCTGCACGACTGCGGCCCGGCCCCCGAGCTGGCCGGCATCACCGGATGGGTGAACTCCGACCCGCTGTCGCTGGCGCAGCTGCGCGGCAAGGTGGTGCTGGTCGACTTCTGGACGTACTCGTGCATCAACTGCCAGCGCACGCTGCCGTACCTGGAGCGGTGGGCGTCGGACTACCGCGACGACGGGCTGGTAGTCATCGGGGTGCACACGCCGGAGTTCGCGTTCGAGCACGTCGCGGCCAACGTCCGCGACAACGCCGCGCGGCTCGGCGTCGACTACCCCGTCGCGCTGGACGACGACTACGCGACCTGGCAGACGTACCACCAGCGCTACTGGCCGGCGCACTACCTGATCGACCAGCAGGGCGAGGTGCGCCAGGTGCACTACGGCGAGGGCGCGTACGACGAGACCGAGGC
This sequence comes from uncultured Cellulomonas sp., assembly GCA_964521875.1. GTDB lineage: Bacteria > Actinomycetota > Actinomycetes > Actinomycetales > Cellulomonadaceae > Cellulomonas. Next base: position 3,453 of record CAZFTZ010000134.1, read on the forward strand.
GCTGATCGGGCAGCTGCTCGATGCGCCGGAACCGGCGGCCTCCGTGGCGCCGCCGCCCGACATGGCGGGGACGACGCCCGGTCAGTCGCCCGAGACGTACCTCGGCGCCGACCGGCTGGGCGCGATCGCGAACGACGACGTCGTGCTGGGACGAGCCACGACGTTCCGCTCGTCGGGCGACCCGGGTCGCGACTCGTTCGCGCTGGACGGGACGTGGACCATCGAGGGCGAGGAGGCGACGGCGGGCGACGACGCACGGCTCGCCTACCACTTCTACGCGAGCCGGGTGTTCCTGGTGCTGGGCGGCGAGGGCACGGTCGACGTCGGGCTCGGCGGCGACCCGGGGTACCACCGGACCGTGACGGTCACCGGCTCGCCGACGCTCTACACGCTGTACGACGCGGGCGCGCGCGACGACGTGCTGCGGCTGTCCCTCTCCCCCGGCGTGCAGGCCTATGCGTTCACGTTCGGGTGAGACCCATCCGGACGCCGGTGACGTGCGAACACACCGGACGACCGCACGACGGCCCGACCGCACCGACGACTCGAGGAGGACCCATGACGCTCCACGGCACCCGCTGGACCCGGCCGGCCACCGGCTCGGCCACCGCACTCACCGCGATGCTGCTGCTCGCGGGCTGTCCCGCCGGCAGCTCGACACCGGCGAGCACGACGACCGAGGGCTCGATGACGACCGAGTCGCCCGACTCGATGACGACCACGTCGCCGGACGCGATGACGACCACGTCGCCGGACGCGATGATGACCACGTCGCCGGACGCGATGATGAGCGAGACCCCCGACACCATGTCGACAGGCGGCTGACGGACAGGGGACGGCGTGGACGACAACCGCTTGCACGCGGTGCCGGGCGAACCCTCGTCGGGCACCGCGGACACCCTGCTGGCGCAGGTGGCACGCGGTGACGCGATGGCGTTCGAGCGGCTGTACCCGCTGGTGGCGGGGCCGGTGTACGGGCTGGCGCTGCGCGTGATGCGCAACCCGGCGCTCGCCGAGGAGGTGAGCCAGGAGGTGCTGGTGGACGTGTGGCGGCAGGCGCCACGGTTCGACCGGACGAGGGGCAGCGCGATGGCCTGGGTGCTGACGATGGCCCACCGCCGCGCCGTCGACCGGGTGCGCCGCGAGGAGTCGCAGGCGGACCGCGCGGCGCGCGCCGCGGCGATGCCGGTCGACGAGCACGACGTCGTGGTGGACCAGGTGGAGCGCAGCTGGGACGCCGCGCGGGTGCGCCACGCGCTGGGCGGGCTCACCGGCCCGCAGCGGGAGGCGATCCAGCTCGCGTTCTTCGACGGGTACACCCACCAGGAGGTCGCCGGCGTGCTCGGCATCCCGCTCGGCACCGCCAAGACCCGGATCCGCGACGGGCTGATCCGGCTGCGCGACGCGCTGGGGGTGGAGCGATGACCACCGACAACCCGCACGCACTGACCGGCGCGTACGCGCTGGACGCCCTCGACCCTGGCGAGCGGGCGGGCTTCGAGGCGCATCTGGCGACGTGCGCCGAGTGCCGCGAGGAGGTCGCCGGACTGCGCGAGGTCGCGGCCCGGCTGGGCGCCGCGTCGCAGGCGGTCCCGCCGGCGGGCCTTCGTGCGCGGGTGCTCGCCGAGGTCGCGCGGACCTCCCAGCAGGTGCCCGGTGAACCGCAGGCGCAGGCGCCCGGCTCGCGCCACGGCGCGCCCGCGGGTCCCTCGTCGGGCACCCGCTCCGCCGCGCCCG
>CAZFTZ010000135.1:0-4470 GCA_964521875.1 uncultured Cellulomonas sp.
CGACGCGCGCGTCGCGGGTCAGGAAGCCCGCCTTCTTCAGCGCGGCGCGGTTGTGCTCGGCGTCGATCGCGTTGAGCGCACGGGCGATGCCCAGGCGCAGCGCGCCGGCCTGGCCGGTGACGCCACCGCCGTTGATGCGGGCGACGACGTCGAAGCGACCCTCGACGTCGACCACCTTGAACGGCGAGTTGACCAGCTGCTGGTGCAGCTTGTTGGGGAAGTAGTCCTCGAGCGTGCGGCCGTTGATGGTCCACTGCCCGGAGCCCGGCACCAGGCGGACACGGGCGACGGCCTCCTTGCGGCGGCCGAGCGCGCGGCCCGGTGCGGTGATCGACTGCCCGCGGCCGGTGACCGGCGCGGTCTCGCTGGTGTAGCTGGTGGGCGTCTCGTCGCCCTCGACGTCGAACTCGTCGACTGTGGTCTCGGCCACGGGGTTCCTCGGTTCCTCGTCCTCGCAGCGGCTCAGGCCTGCTGCGACACCTGGGTGAGCTCGTAGGGCTTCGGCTGCTGCGCAGTGTGCGGGTGCTCGGGGCCGGCGTAGACCTTGAGCTTGCTCAGCTGCTGACGGCCGAGGGTCGTCTTCGGGATCATGCCCGCGACGGCCTTCTCGATGACGCGCTCGGGGTGCTTGGCCAGCAGCTCCGAGTACGGGATGGCCTTGAGGCCGCCCGGGTAGCCCGAGTGGCGGTAGGCGAGCTTCGTGTCGGCCTTGCTGCCGGTCAGCGCGACCTTCGACGCATTGACGACGATGACGAAGTCACCGTTGTCGACGTGCGGAGCGAAGGTGGGCTTGTGCTTGCCACGCAGGAGCGTGGCGATGTGGGATGCCAGGCGGCCGAGGACGACATCGGTCGCGTCGATGACGTACCAGGTCTTCTCGACGTCACCGGGCTTCGGGGTGTACGTGCGCACGGGTGTGAGCCTTCTCGTCGTATGTCGGTACCGCAGGTGCATGGCGGGTCGCCGTCACCCGAGGTGGGCTGTCGGGGCGTCGGCCGGCGAGTGGGACCACACCGGTGTCGCGGCCGGCATCACGGTGGTGAGAAGTCACCGGTGCACGGCAGCGGACGCACAACGACAGACAAGGGTACCTGGGCGCTCGCCGTGCGGTCAAAGCAGGGCGACAGGGCCCGACGAGGGCCCGACGAAGGCCCGACGAAGGCCCGACGAAGGCCGCGGGCAGCCTACTGTGCCGCCCGTGGCCGTCGTCCTCCAGGGCCTGCTCGCCGGGCTGTCGCTCATCGTCGCCATCGGCGCGCAGAACGCCTACGTGCTGCGCCAGGGGCTGCGCGGCGAGCACGTCGGCGCCGTGGTGGCGGTGTGCACCGGGGCGGACCTGCTGCTCATCGCGGCCGGCACGGCGGGTCTCGGTGCGCTCGTCGGCGGCCACCCCGGCGCGCTGGCCGTCGCCCGGTACGCCGGGGCGGCGCTGCTCGTCGTGCTCGGCGCCGGAGCGCTGCGCCGGGCGCTGCGGCCCGGCGGGCTCGACCCGGCCGCGGACGCACCCGCGCCCGCCCGGCAGGTGCTGGCCACGACGCTCGGCCTGACCTTCCTCAACCCGCACGTCTACCTCGACACGGTGCTCCTGCTCGGTGCGATGGCCGCCCAGCACGGACCCGCGCGCTGGTGGTTCGCCGTCGGTGCGGGGATCGCCAGCGCGCTGTGGTTCACCACGATCGGCTTCGGGGCTGCGCGGCTGCGGCCGTTCCTCGCGCGGCCGGGTGCCTGGCGCGTCCTCGACCTCGCCGTGGCCGCCGTGATGCTGGTGCTCGCGGTCCGGCTCGCCCTCGCACCACCTGCCTGACCGGGCGGTGACCTGCCCTTGACCTGGCCCTGACCAGCACCGGAACCTTCTCCGTTGCTTCACGAGATCGCACCGGAACGGACACCGCTACTCGATTCGCCCTGCCGCCGTCGGCCCGATAACGTCGGATGACCGGAGCTCTTCGGCCGGGCGGCGACGGAGCCTCACCACCCGGCCGCGACCGAGAGGCAGTCCCTTGAGCGTCAATCGCGTGCTGCGGCTCGCGACGCAGTGGCGAACCGCGCTGAACCCGACGTCGGTCGTCGCGCTGGCGGGCGCCGCCGGCACGGCGCTCGTCGTCGCGCTCGTCGTCGCGTCCACCCACGCAGGCGTGCCGCAGAAGGTGACGCTCCCGGAGTGGTGGTGGGGCCCGTGGCCCACCGGCGACCAGCAGCGTCCGGGCTGGGGCGCCGTGGCGGTCGCGATCATCGCCGCGCTCTGCGTCGTCTGGGTGCACCTGACGCGCACCTGGCTCGCCGGAGGCCGTGCCCCGCGGCTGCAGACCATCGGCCTGGTCTCGCTGGTGTGGGCGGTGCCGTTCATGCTCACCGGTCCCATCGGCAGCCTCGACGTGCAGAGCTATGCCGCCGTCGGCCGGCTCGCCCAGGTGGGGATGAACCCGTACGCCTTCGGCCCGGCCTGGCTGCACGGCGACTACGCGGCCGCCGTCAGCGACGAGTGGCAGTACACGCCCACCCCCTACGGCCCGCTGCAGGTGTCGCTGCTGCGGGAGATCGCCGTCGGCGCAGGCGCCCACGTGGCGCTCGCGGTGATGCTGGTCCGCGCCGTCGCCGTCGTCGGGCTGGCCGCCGCCGTCGTCCTGGCGGTGCACGCCGCATCGCCGCGGGAGCGGGCCGCCGTGCTGGCGCTGGTCGCGCTCAACCCGCTGGTGCTGGTGCACGTCGTCTCCGGCGCGCACCTCGACATCCTCGTCGGCGCGTTCGCTGTGGGCGTCGTGCTGCTCGTCCGGCGTGGCCGGGCGGGCACGGCGATGGTCGTCGCCGTCGTCGCGACGATGGTCAAGCTGCCCGGGCTGCTGCTGGTCGGCTACGTCGGACTGGACGTGCTGCGACGCACCGACCGGGACGCGTTGCGCGCCCGGCTGGTGCAGGTCGGCGGCGCCGCCGCCGCGACCCTGCTGGCGATCGTCGCACTGGTGCCGGACGCGTTCGGATGGCTCGGCGCGCTGTCGGTGCCGGGCCGCATCCGCAGCGGTCTGGCGCCGAGCACCTGGGTGTCGTGGTTCGTCTCGGCCGCGACCGGGATGACCGACGCGCACGGCCTGGACCTCGCGACGACGATCGGCCGCACGCTGACGCTCGCCGCCGGTGCCGCCGTGGCGCTGCGGCTGCTGTGGTACGCCACCGATGGCCCGGAGCGCGCCGCCTACCTGGGCGTCGGCTGGGGCCTGATGGCGCTCGCCTTCTCCGGCCCGACCACCTACCCGTGGTACCTGACGTGGGGCCTGTTCGCCGCCGTCGTCGGCAGCCGGCTGCGTGGCCGGCTGGTGCTGCTCGCGCTGTCGGTCGGGTACGCGCTGCTCGGTGGCTATGCGGGCGGCGGCGCGATGGGCATCGTCGTCATGGCCGGCGCACTCGCGGTGGCGGGCGTCGTGGTGTGGCGCACCTGGCGCGGGCTCGTCGTCACGCCGCTGACGGCACGCACGCTGCGGGATGCCGTCACTGCCTGACGCACCGACCGCTTGACCTGTCTACGGCTTCACGGTCGAACCTGGCGGCATGCACACCATCGCCCGGACCGCCCGTGAGGCGGTCGACATCACCTTCACCCTCGACGCCGCGCCGGAGCGGGTGTTCCCCCTGCTGTGCCCGGTGCGCGAGTACGACTGGATCCCGGACTGGGAGTGCACCATGGTGCACAGCGACAGCGGGGTCGCCGAACTGGGCTGCGTGTTCCTGCGGGGCGAGGGAGAGACGTGGATCACCACGCGGTACGAGCCGCCGAGTCGGGTGGACTACGCGATCTTCCTGCCCGGCCAGGGCGTGGGGATGCTGGAGTTCGTGCTGACGCCGGCACCGGCCGGGACGCGCGTGGACCTGCGCAGCACGACGACGATGACACGCCCCGGGCACCCCGCGCACGGGACGCCCGACGAGCGGCGCGCCCTCTGGGCACTGCGGCGGGAGCAGCTGGACCACTACCTGCGCACGGGGACGACGTCGCCGGCGTGACGGTCGGGCGGCTCGCCGCCCGGTTCGGGCTGTCCCGCACCACGCTGCTCTACTACGACCGGCTCGGCCTGCTGCACCCGGAGCGCTCGTCGTCGGGCTACCGGCGCTACCGCGCCACGGACGTGGCGCGGCTGACCGCGATCTGCCGCCTGCGCGCGGCCGGGCTGCCGCTCGAGACGATCGGCCGGCTGCTCGACTCCCCCACGCCCGACCTCGTCGAGGCGCTCGCGCTGCGGCTGTCCGAGCTCGACGAGCAGATCGCGGCGCTGCGTGAGCAGCAGCGCGTCGTCCTGGCGGCGCTCGCCCACGGCGAGGGTGCGGGGCGCACGTGGACACCGGACCGTGCGGCGCTCGTCGCGCTGCTGGAGCAGGCAGGCCTGTCCGTCGAGCAGCAGCTCGGCTGGCACGCCGCCGCCGAGCGTGCCGACGGCCGGCTGCACCAGCTGCTGCTCGAGGCGCTGCGGCTGCCCGCCG
>CAZFTZ010000136.1:0-2892 GCA_964521875.1 uncultured Cellulomonas sp.
CTGCAGGCGCGTCGCCAGGAGCCGGGCCGCGGACTGGGAGGCGGTGATGACGTCGTCCGGCCCGGAGGGAATGCCGAGGCTCGTCAACTGCTCGGCGACGACCGCCGGGGAACGCGACGCGTTGTTGGTGACGAACACGACCCGCATCCCGCGGTCGCGGGCGGCGACCAGGCTCTCCGACGCCCACGGGATCGGCTCGTGGCCCAGGTACGTGACGCCGTCGAGGTCGACGAGCGCGCTGTCGTAGACCTCGACGAGCGGGCGGTCGCAGCCGATCAGGCCGGATGTCATCGCGCCTCGTCCTCTGTGGTCCGGTGGGCACGGTCGGCCTCGTCGCCCTCGTCGCGCCCGTCGCCGGCGGACTCCTCGCCGGGCTCGAACTCCTCGCTGTCGTCCAGGTCCTCGCCCTCGGGGAACTCGTCGTCCTCGTCGAGCAGGTCGTAGACGAGCACCTCGTCGTCCTCGTCGACGTCGCCCGCGGCCTCCTCGAGCTGCGCCCGGGTGAACCGGGACAGCTCGCGGTCCGCGTCACCGGCGCGGCCGAGCGCGTTCAGGGCGGCGGCCCGCGCCTGCGCCACCCGCGCCGCCAGCACGCCCGTGACCGACCGCACCACCGGCGTGTCGAGCACCGCGACGGCAGCCTCCGGCTCGCCGAGGTCGAGCCGCGCGCCGGAGAGCACCATCGCCAGCTCCACCTGGCTCTCCACACCGAGCTGGGCGACCTCCGGGTCATTGCCGACGACGAGCGCGCGCTCCGGCCGGCCCAGCCCACGCTCGGCGTCCGCGATGACCGGCAGGTGCTCGGGCGACCCGTTGAGCCGTCGCACCGTGCGCAGCTCGCGCAGCGCCTCCGCGTACCGGCCCGACCGGTAGGCCGCCAGGCCCGCCGCCTCGTGCGCCACGTCGACCCGCCCGGCGCGACGGACGGCCGCCTGAGCGTGCTGGTAGGCCAGCTCCGGGTCGGTGTCGATCAGCCGGGCCACCATGACGAGGTGCTTGCCGACGCGCTCGGCCTGCTCCTTGCTCAGCGAGCGCAGCCGGCCGCGCACCTCGCGGTCCAGCTGGTTGTACTCGACGTCCGACGGCACGTGGGGCTCGGCCGGCCGGTCCGCGCGCGGCGCCCGCTCCCCCCAGGTGCCACCAGTGGTCCCGCCGCTGCGGGGGGTCGACGACGGTCCACCGAAACCGCCCGCACCCCGACCCGCACCCCTGCGCGAGTCCGGACCAGGACGTCCCGAGCCTCCTGGCCGCGGTCCGCGCGCGACCCCGGCGCGGTCGGCACTGCCCGTAGCCGCGCCACGCCGCTCTCCCGGTCCCGGACGTCCGGAACCCTCCGGTCGCGGTCCACGCGCTCGGACACCGCCGCCCGACGAGCGGGCGCCGACGGAACCCTCGCCGCCGTCGCCCTGCCGATCGCGGGCCGCCCAAGGACGCCCACCTGGCTCGCGGTCACCGCGCGGTGACCGCGTCCCGGACCGACCGGACGCGAACGCGTCGGGGCCGGATCCGCCGCCCCGTGGCCGCGCAGCACGTCCAGGGCCCTCGGGACGGTACGAGCGATCCGAGCGATCCGCGCGCGGAGACGATGGCTCCGAACGGTCGTACGTGCGCTGCGGCCGGTCCTCCGAACGCGGCGGGCGGTACGTCCGATCCGCCCGGTCCGACGAGCGATCAGAGCGGTCCTCCGAACGCGGCGGCCTGTGGGAGCGATCCGAGCGCTCGGCCGAGCGCTCCGGCCCGTAACCGCTACCCGTCCCTGCCTCGACCGCGGCATCCCACCCCGGTCGTCGGCCCGTGCCCCGTCGAACGGACTCACTCCCGCGCGCAGACGGCGCCGAAGACGGCCCGCTGCCGGACCACCTCCGCGGTGCCGACTCCGTGCTCCACCCTGGTCCGCCCGGCGAGCGTTGCCCGCCCGACGAGCGTTGCCCGCCCGACGAGCGCGACCCACCCGACCGGCCACCGGCTCCCTCGTCACCGTCCCGGTAGCCGCGTCCGGAGGAACCCGCACCACGGCCAGCTGCGCCGCCATCGCGCCGAGCACCGTACCGACCACCGGCACTGCCGGTACCCGACCATCCGCGCGCCGGGGTCGCATCCGAACGACTCGAACCAGCCCCCGTGCGACCGCCGGAACCAGGTCGTGCCGAGCCCGAGCCCGCAGCGCCCTTGCCGATGGACCGGGTCCCGTCGCGGCCGTCACCTCGGGACGGTGTCCGCTCGGCGCCACCCGAAGATCCCGAGAAGCCGTGCTCGGCGCGCCCCGGGAAGCCACCACCAGTGCGGCGTGAACCGCTTCCCCCCGTGCCGGCGACGTTGCGCGGCGCCGCACCGCGGCTCGCCCCGCGCGCTCCACTCGCCGACGACGCGCGACCGTTGCGGGAGCCACCCGATCCGAAGCCCGACGAACGGGACGGCGACCCCCCGGACGGCCCGTCGGCCCGTCGCGCCCCACCGGTACCGGGCCGGCCTTGACGAGAACCACCGGGGTTGCGCCCCCGGGCTCCGCGATCGTCGCTGTTCATCTGTGGCTCTCCTCGCGCTCTGCGGCATCTATCATCCCAGACGCGCGCACCATGTTCACCGTCCCCGGTTCCCGCACCTTCCGCCGGTCGGCAATCCTGCGGCCGGCCTCGTTTCGTTGGCGGGTCCTCGGGGGTGCAGAAAGGGCCCCCGGGGTTTCCTGGGGGCCCTTTCTGAAGGGGGTGTCCGGCGGCGTCCTACTCTCCCACATCCTGGCGGGTGCAGTACCATCGGCGCTGGTGGGCTTAGCTTCCGGGTTCGGGATGGGACCGGGCGTTTCCCCACCGCTGTGGCCGCCGTGACTTTATGGAACCTGTCAACTCACCTCGGCGTCCCCCGGCTTTCGCATGGTGATGCGAAAAGGGGGGG
>CAZFTZ010000137.1:0-2713 GCA_964521875.1 uncultured Cellulomonas sp.
CAGACCGAGGCGATCGGCCGTTGGGCGGTGGAGCACGGCGTCTGGGTGATCACCGACGAGATCTACGAGCACCTGACCTACGACGACGCGGTGTTCACCCCGATCGTCAAGGTCGTCCCCGAGCTGGCGGACACCGCGATCGTCCTCAACGGCGTCGCCAAGACCTACGCGATGACCGGGTGGCGGGTCGGCTGGCTCGTCGGGCCGGACGACGTGGTCAAGGCGGCGACCAACCTGCAGTCGCACCTGACGAGCAACGTCGCCAACGTGTCGCAGCGCGCGGCGATCGCGGCGCTCACCGGTGACCTGTCGGCCGTCGCCATGATGCGCGAGGCGTTCGACCGGCGCCGGCGGGCGATGGTCGGCCTGCTGGAGCAGATCGACGGCGTCGTCGTGCCGCACCCGAAGGGGGCGTTCTACGCCTACCCGTCGGTGCAAGGCGTGCTGGGGCGGACGATCCGGGGCACGGTGCCGACGACGTCCGCCGAGCTGGCGGCGCTGATCCTCGACCAGGCCGAGGTCGCGGTGGTGCCCGGCGAGGCGTTCGGGCCGTCCGGGTTCCTCCGGCTGTCGTACGCGCTCGGGGACGACGACCTCGCCGAGGGCGTCGGCCGGATCGTCGACCTGCTGGCCGAGGCGCGCTGACCGGGCCGCGTCGTCGGCCTCAGCGGCCCTGCGTGGACGGAACGCTGCCGCCCGCCGACCCGCCGTCGACGCACATGTCCCGAAGCTCCAACGGCATCTCGCCGTCGAGCTCCAGGTACGACAGGGCGAGCCCGTCGTCGGTGCACAGCTGGTCGCAGGACGTCGGGTCACCGTTGAGACAACCGACCGCGAGGGTCTCCGCTTCGATCTTCAGCTGGTTCTGCTCGGCCGACGCGGTCTCGTCGTCGTACTGCACGTCCGCACCGTCGAGGCCGAAGAACCAGGACGCACCCGGCATCTGCTGCTCCAGCCACTCGGGGTCGTCGAACTTGCCTTCCTGCTGCAGCCTGGTCATGTTGTCGCCGGCCACCCGCGAGAGCTCGGCGAAGGTGCCGATCGTCGAGACGTACCAGCCGCCGTCCTCCTTCACGGTCACCAGGGCCGGGTGGTCCAGGCCGAGCTCGGTGAGCAGCGGGACGTCGCTGATGCAGCCGCGGAAGTCGCCGGAGCCGTCGTCGGCGGTCCCCACCAGGCAGTCGCCGTCGAACGAGATCGTCCCGCCGACACCGTCCGCGACGAGCGTGTACGCCAGGTTCGTCGGGACCACGGATGCGCGGTCGGCCGTCTCGTCGGCCACCTCGAAGTCGTCGGCCGTCAACGTCAGGCCGCCGTCCTGGCCGTCGGCGGTCGCCTGTGCGATCAGCGGCTGCAGGTACACCGCGACGAACCGGCGCTCCGCCTCCGGCAGCACGGCGACCAGGGGCTTGCTGTCTCCGTCCACCAGCGCGGGGATGGCCGCCGCGAGCTGCTGCGCGGCCTCCTGCGGACTCGCCGGGTGGGCCACGTCGACGTCGCTCGGCATGGCGCCGCGCGTCACGTCCTGGTCGATGAGCATGTAGTCGCCGAGGGTCATGAGCGGGCTGATGTACCAGCCGCGGCCCTCGCGCACCGTGACGAGGTAGAACGGGGTGCCGTCCCAGACGTCCTCGTCGGCGAAGTCGAGGGTGTACGGCAGCGTGAGGGACCGGGCGATCTCGTCGTGCATCGCGGTCGCGTCCTGGGCCGCGAGCGGGTTGCTCTGGCCCATCGCGGCGACCACCGCGTCGGCGATGGCCTCGGGGTCGCCGTCGAGCGTGAGGGTGCCGCTGGTGATCGACACCTTCGTCAGCCCGACGTCGAGGGTCTCCTCGGTCAGCTGCAGGTCGTGCGGGGTGATGGTCACGGAGTCGAACGCGTCCTGCAGCGTCCGCAGCGTCGCCGGGTCGGCCGTGGTGGCGGCGCTCGCGTCGTGCGTCATCTCCGAGGCCATCTGCCGGAACGGCTGCACCTCGGCCGGTGACAGCGAGCCGAGCAGCGCGAGCCCGTCCTTGTGCTGCAGGCCGTCGACGAACCGTTCCACCGCGGCCGTCGGGCTGGCGGGCGCGACGAGCTTGGCGCCGACGAGCACCCAGCCCGCCACCGCGGCGCCGAGCAGCGCCACGACACCGAGCCCCACGCCCACCCACAGGCCGGTGCGACGGCGGCGAGGAGCCGGCTGGTACTCCAGCGACCACGTCTGGACGCCGGGCCGGGCGCCGGGCATCGCCACGGTGAACTGAGAGCTGAACGGCGAGGCGTCAGGCGGGATCGGTGCGCCGTCCGGCGGGACGGGCGGCGGCACGGGGCCGGGCGTCCCACTCCCCCCGCCCTGCTGCGGGTCCGGTGACCACGTCCACGATCCGTCGCTCATGACCTTGCCCCCACTCGGTCCTGCCTCGCCGGGGCGTCCGCCCCGTTCGAGGTATCGGCACGTCGGGCCACGAAGATGACGCGGGGGTCAACCGACCGGTTGACGCCGATGACCTCCGACGGGCCGTCGCACCGCACGGTACTGCCCGCCAGGCTGGACGCCATGAGTGGAAACCCGCGTGCGGTCGACGTCACCGGCCTGCACAAGCGCTACGGCGACAAGCTCGCCGTCGACGGCCTGGACCTGCACGTCGAGGTCGGCGAGATCGTCGCCGTGCTCGGCCCCAACGGCGCCGGCAAGACGACGACCGTGGAGATCCTCGAGGGCTACCGGCACCGC
>CAZFTZ010000138.1:0-8928 GCA_964521875.1 uncultured Cellulomonas sp.
GATGTACGCAGCGTTGCTCCGCGCGAGCCAGACCTGGCGCCGCGTGGTCATCAGTGAGTTCGAGTTGAAACAGATCGATGACATCGAGCGCGAGCTCGATGAGGAGTTCAAACAGCGCACGGCATCAGCCGTGTCAGTCGCGTCCCGTCAGAGATTTTCCAGCAAAGAGAAGACTTGACCCCCAGCGACGAACACGTACGCCTTGCGGATCTCACCGGTGGACTGTTCGATCCACTCCAGCGTATCGCCGGCGTAATCGACCTCGACTCGCTCGCCAGGCTCGAACTCGCGCGCCGTAACCGAAGCCTGCCGGTATTGCGGGAACTTCCGGTAGAACTGCTTCCAGAAGTTCGAATACGTGGTGAGCTCGCGCGCCTTCTCCTCCCACAGGAACTTCAGCGGATGTCCGAGGCCCAGGTCATGGATAACTTGCGGCCAATCCACCTGCGCCATCCACGGTGGATCGAGAGCTGGCTTCGGCTGATCGGGTGAACCGCGTTGTCGATCCCGGATCTCACGGACCGTCGTCCGCGAACACTTCAAGGCGCGTGCTATCTCCCGCACGCCGCGGCCTGCCGCCAGCAGCCGCTCGATCTCCGTGTACCGCTCCACCGTGAACTTCCTCCGCGACATCGCGCCCTCCCGCCCGTGGCCTTAGCACGAAACGTACAGGGCAAAAACCGCCCGTTCGGCGGCTGCCGCAGGTGGTCCCAATCCGAGGAAATCGGGTGGGCCTAATTCGAGGAAATCAGGTGGTCCTCAGCCCGGGAAACCGGGTGGGTCCAATCAGAGGAAATCGCGCACAACCCACTCGATCCTCAACTGGAGTCATCGTGTGAATGCGCGCAGTAACCAGGACCTGCCATGCCGACCGACGTATCAAGCGTCACGTCAATCGGCAGTATTCCTCGAGTCTCCGCAGTAGCCGGTCCAAGATCGATCAGTCTCATAACCCCCATGAACTGCGCGTGGTGAATAGTGTGAGAGTAGATTGTCACACTGCACTAGCCACGCCTCAGTGTGCACGAGGTCCGTATGCCTCGCCACTGCTCCCAACCAATGTGCATGTTCCTGCAGGGTGTCGGTAATTGAATTCAGAGGCTCTACGAGAATCACCTCACTATCGCACGATTAGCGGGAACTTTCTTCCCATCAGAATCCCGCTGAAGAACCGCGCATGGTACGCTGTCAGTGCAGCAGTGAATGTACGCTTCAGGGAAGAGTGGAGAGCGTGATCATGAGGAAGGCAACCGGTCGCTGGAAATCACTGCAGGAAGTAGGCGCCCTCATTTGGACCGGTGCCACACCTTACGTGAAGATGCGCCTTGCTGCCGCCCTGCTCATGGTCATCGGAACATCGGTCGTTAGCGCTTGCGGGCCGCTCATATTGAAGTATGTTCTGGATGCATTGACGCCCCCCTCTTCGTCAGGTGTACCGATTGGACTATTGCTGGCCGCTTACGTACTGACTCACTGGTTTGCGCGAGTCCTCGGCGAGCTCCGCACGTATTTTCACGCACAAGTTGATCGCAGGATGTTTCGCGGTCTCTGCGACCGACTCTGCGATCATGTGATGCAACTCCCGCTACGCTATCACTTGGGCCGTCAGACCGGCGTCATGACCGGCACACTGACCAACGGCTTGCAGGGCTACCAGATGATATTTCAGACGGTCATCATGACTTTTCTGCCTGTGCTGATCGAAATTGGTACCGTCGCCGTGGTACTGATTACGATCAAAGAGACGGCATTCCTAGCGCTGTTTGCAGTAGCGATGGCTTGCTATTGCGGCGCCTTCAGCTACGGTGCCGTTCGAATCATGGGGTCAGCACGCGCAGCTTCGAACGCACAAGCGGAGGCCTGGGGTGTGCTCACGGATAGTATCCTAAACTATGAGGCGGTTAAGTTCTTCACCGCAGAAGCGGTCGTACGCAAGCGGTTCGACGACTCGTTGTTCCATAACGAGGGCGAGTGGATGGGATTCTACAGAACCCGCATGCGGATCGGCTTACTTGTCGCAGGCGTCTTCGCGCTGTTTCTAGCCGGCGCGATCGTCTACTCAGCAAATCGAGTTCAGACAGGCGCCATGACAATCGGCACATTCGTACTAATACACGCGTACATGTTTCGTTTGGTGCAACCGCTAGAGATGATCGGGTATGCCATGCAGCAGCTCTCTCAGGGGTTCGCCTTCCTGGAGAAGCTCCTTGAAATATTCCGCGAAAAGCCAGAGATGCTGAATGCAAATCCGAGCAGTATCCCCGTCGGCCCCGGTCGATTGGAGTTCCGTCATGTCAGCCTGGCGTATCGGACCGACCGGCGAATTCTGAAAGACGTCAGCTTCGAGATACCCTCCGGCAAAACGTTAGGCATCGTGGGGGCTAGCGGTTCCGGAAAATCGACGATCGTGCGGCTTTTGGTGCGTCTGATCGAGCCAGATGACGGAGAAATCAGATTGGATGGGGTGCCCCTGACACAACTCTCGATTCCAAGACTGCGTCAGGCAATCGCGGTGGTGCCGCAGGATGCCGCTCTGTTCAATGACACGATCGGCTACAACATTGCCTTCGGCAAGCCGGGCAGCACACAAGCAGACGTGGAACGTGCAGCGAGGCTCGCCCGTTTACACGACTTCGTAATGACGCTACCTGAGCGGTATAGCACTAAGATTGGTGAACGAGGCATCAAGATTTCTGGAGGCGAAAAGCAGCGTATCTCTATAGCGCGAGCCGCGATAAGGCAACCCAGAATGTACGTGTTCGACGAAGCGACTTCGTCTCTCGACAGTCAGACGGAGACCGAGATTATGAGTAACCTTCGCGAGCTCTCTCGTGACAGCACTACGTTGACTATTGCGCATCGTCTGTCCACGGTGGTGCATGCCGATGAAATCGTCGTGCTCGATGGCGGTTGCATCACCGAACGTGGAACGCATCAATCCCTCTTGCGAATGCGGGGCAGATATGCGCGCTTGTGGGAAGCTCAGCAGCAAGCAGGAGGCAAGGTCAGCGAAAGCGCGTAATGCCGTTCAACAAATGCCCTAGTCTGCACAGGCACGAGCGCCTGGACCTGATCTGCTTGCCCGCAGTTCTCGCCAGTATGCAAACTGGCTCGCCTTCGAGGGATCCGGGTCCTCCTGACCCAGCAGCCAGAAGCGGAACCAGTCAACTGTTCCGCCTTGCGACTCAAGCCGCTCCGACGGCTTAAGCAGGTTGTGGCTGCCTTTCGGATAGAACACGTGATCCACCGCATGCCCCGAGACTTTGAGAAGAGCATACGTCTCCCACATCGAGACAGGCTCACCGATCGAGTCAATCCTCACTGCAGCCGAGCTCTTCGTGATCGCATACAGCGGATTGCCGGCGAACCATTTATCGTAGCCGAACACAGTTGGAAGGCCGCCGGTGATCGATGTCACTTCTTTCATGCCCCCTTCGTCACCGATACCGAGCATGGTCTGCATATAGCCGAACTGGCTTGCGTCTGAGATCGTCGCGGCCGCAAGCATCCGCGGATACTCGGCGAGAATTCCGATTGCATGGAACCCAGTTCGGCTCCATCCAATGAATCCGATCTTCTCGGGATCGACGAGACCTCGCGACACGAGCTTGCAGATCCCCGCGTGATAGCCTCTGGCCTGTAGGGCTGCCTCCTTCCCGTCCGATGTAATCCGCCCTCCTCCGGTCTGCAGGACCACGAAACCCGAGTTTGCCAGGGGTTGAGCAGCGAACGCGGACGTCGTGCCATAGGGCCCGTCGATCAGGAATTCATGCTTATCGAGCCCATGTGTCTGAACCACCAGCGGATACCGACTGCCCTCACGATAACCTACCGGGTACAGCAACTCCGCCTCCCACTCCTGACCAGAATCATCATCCCACCGGAAGAGCTCCGCTCGACCGAATGTGTACTCCCGGATCTTAGGCGTCGGGTTCAGAAGCATTTTCTCGGTGCCCATTGCGTCTCTTACATAGAGCACCGGAGGAGATCTCATGTCTTCCCTTCGCTCGATCTGGAGTGCTGCTATACCCTCCTCTGCTGCCTTCGAGGTCGGAACGACCGCCCATTTCCCTGAGTGTCTCTGATAGCTCTCGTATTCAATTGCATCGGCCCCAACGGATCGGCCGACGATGAGAACGAGATCCTTAGGATTCCACTCCAGCGATACGACTTTGCGTGTCAACCGGGCACCCTTCCGATAATCCTCAAGACTGATCCAAGGCTCCCAAACGATTGGTCGAGCAGATCCGGTGTTCAGGTCTATCTCGACCGTCGCCGGCCCTTGTGCGTTCCGGTTGTCATCGATTCCATCCAGAGGCAGGTATGTGTGCGATACGATGAGAGTCGAGGAATCCGCTTTCCAGAACACTTCAACAGGCGCAGAGGCGCTCGCGAGGAACCCAGCAGGAGCGTCGATGAGTGGCGCTAAGGAGTTCGTCTTCAGATTGATGAGCTGGTACCGCAGACGCAGGTTTAGCCCAGCGCGTTGGCTGGCGTCGTCACTGGCAATGCCGTAGTTCCGCTGGTCATCGAAGACCTTGTACATGCGCCACTTCGTCGGTGCTCCGACGATTGGCGCCAGCGTGACCGCTCGAGTTCCGTCTGGCGCAATCCAGATCTTGGTTATAGGCAGAGAAGCAGCGGGCATTGGGAGCTCTTGAATAACGCCGCTTCCACGAGAAGCTTGATACAGCCTCACTTTGCCGCTTCGCTGAGAAGCACCGCGCAATAGGGAATAGAAACTCCTCCCACTGACCCGAACTGCTGTGCCATTCAAGTCGTCCTCTTCGCGCGCGAAGTACACAACACGATCAGCGCTCACTGCAAATGAGACAACGTCTGTCGCAGATCGGGTCATCTGCCTCGGCATGCGATCCCGGATGGACACACTGAATGCCTGCATGCAACCCCGCGCGTCAGCTGCGATAAAGCCCAAGTGCTCGCCGTCCAGCCACTTGAGATTCGTGATCCGTCCGTTGTCATCATGGAACCGATGCTCTAGAAGAATCTGACCGGCGTCGATTGTAGATCCTTCTTTTTGGAGGCCTCTTGCGACCGTTTCGGTGGCCCAGAGGAGAAGACGTTCAACATTCTGATCTCGGTCCAAATCCCCTTGACGTGTTCTGACGATGAAGTACCGCTTGTCAGGTGAAAACAATGCAAACGGCTCCCCTGGAGTCGCGTAATAGTCTCCGCTTATGGTGAGTATTCGTGTGAGGCCTATGGATTCTCTGACGCCGAAGGCAGTGCTGTGAGCAGCCGCGGGCTCACTCTCCGCGCGACACACGAACCCTGCGCATATCCCAAGCATGAGCGCCGCGCCGCAGTTTACTGTGCGGCGGCGCAACGCAACGCCATGGAGCAGCCGATCCCGTCGCACAAACGACAGACTCCTCAGCTGATTCAAGCTACCAGCGTTTCCGTATCTGTAACGCCAGCGCGCGACCAACTGGCGATGCGTTCACCGCATCGTAGCCTACGTCCACGAACCCAGTTGGCACGCGCACGATCGGCGGATCTCGGTCGGTCAGGTTCTGAATGCTGAGTGCAAGCTGCAGGCCCTGAAGAAACGAACGGGGCGCTTCGCGCGTTCTGTAGGTTAGTTGGAGATCGGCCGTAAACCAGGACGCCACCGATTCTTCGGGTGTCCACAGCGAGTTCGTGTAGCCATTGGCATAGTTCAGCATCAACGTCACACCTGCTGCGCCACGCGTGAATCCAACGGTGGAACGCACACGCAGATCCACTGGTTCACCGAGGTCGTTCATGAGACTCACAACGGGGGTAGTCGACAGCGCTTGATAGTCGACTTCCAGCAAGTAGGTCGCATCAACCGACATAAAGATGCGGCCGAAATCGCTTTCCGACTCATAGCCAACGGCGAGCGACACGCCTGACTCAGTCGTGGCTGCCAGATTGAGGAGACGATTGTCGAAGATCGCCCCGACAGCAGCCGGACTTAACCCCAATGGATTCGTAACTGTGCCGGTATCGAAGATGGTTTGCACCGTGGTCAGATCCGGAGACCTCTGGAGGAGCGTCGAGCTCGCGGCGGCGGACTGGAAAAGCGCCGTGAGACCATTCGGGATCGGGGGATTCGAAATTCGGCGATCGAAATGCGTGTGAAAATAAGTACTGTTGATCGTCAGGCTGGGCGCAGATGGTGGCCGGATGTCGAAGCCGACGGTGTAGGACTTGGACTCCTCCGGTGAGAGGTCAGGATTCCCACGTGAGTTATTGATCAGCGTGTTGGTCCTGCCCGTCGGCGACGACGGGTCCGGCAACGGAAAAAGGAAATACGTCGTTGGAGCGATGAGCTGCGGCAGCATGGGAGCACGGAATGAGTTCGCATAGGTGCCGCGCAGGTTTAGGCCGGTGGCCGGAGACCACAGCAGACCCACCTTGGGGTTGGTTGAGGATCCGAAGTCGCCATAGTGCTCAAATCTTCCTGCCAATGAAAGGTCAAAGCGTTGAACTCCAGCTCGCGCGTTGCTAGGTCCGACGAGAGGTATCAAGAACTCCGCGTAGGCTCCCACTACATGCCGCGCTAGCGCGCCAATCTCGTTGAATGGACTCACCGAGGTCGCATATTTTTCTTGACGCCAATCGCCTCCGAGTGCTGCCTTCAGGCTCCCGCCAGGCAATGTAAGCAGCGCTCCGCTGACGCGCGCATCAGCTTCGAGCAGATTCGTATCGGTAGCGAAAGATGATGATGGAGCACCGACAGACAGAATTTCATACGACTGCGTAGTCTTTGAATAGTTGACATTCGCGCTGGCCGTCAGCTTAGAGCCGAACTCACGGTTCAACCCGAGCGAGCTCCCATATTGTCGTGCTCTCCCCTCTGCCCGAAGTGGAAGCTGGAAGGAGTCGTCCGCGAATTCGCGCGAGGAGAAGAACCCGTCGGTGGTCAGGCTCGCTGCACCCACGTCCTGTGTGGCGGTTCCGAAGAAGCTATTGCGTTGCTGCTCCGGAAGCAGCATCCCGGGAGACGCCGTGGATGAGACAAAGTCACGCCGAGAGGACTCTAGGCCTTCCTGTTTATCGTGCTCGTACACGATGAGTCCGCTGCCACTTCTCCAAGAGGTTCCCAACGCTTGAGAACCGACGAACTGCGTATCGCCGCCGCGTGTGGCACCTCCATATCGAAGCGACGTCTCTCCTCCTGTGAAGTCCTTGCGCAACACGAAATTCGCAACGCCCGCGACGGCATCCGCGCCGTAGATTGCCGATGCCCCATCACTAACGATCTCGATTCGTTCGAGAGCCGCCAACGGAATCATCGATATGTCGACAAAGCCTCCGGAATCACCTGAAGGCGCGACTCGATGTCCATTCAAAAGGACCAGCGTGGCACCCGGCCCCAAGCCGTGCAAATTCATTCCGGCGCCGAACGTTGAATTCGCACCGGTCTGAGGCAAGCCACCCGCGGTATTGGCGACACCATATGCACCGCCGTCGACCGAGGCGAAGTTCTCAGGGATCTTGCGGACAAACTGGTCAACAGTGCTAACGCCAGACCTGTCGATCTCCTCTCTGTTGTACGTCTTAACCGGGGAGGAATCAGGGGTGGCACCCCTGATGTTGGTGCCGGTCACAACGACCTGCTCCATTGTTTCCCTACGCCTGTCGCTCGACGTGCCATCAGAAGTACCGCGAGAACTGCGGACGGTCGAAGTGTCGCGCCCCGAGGTTGCCGCAACGGACGCCCCTTCGGAGCCCTCTCTTGAGGGCTCCGAAGGGGTCGCCACGAGCCTCACACCCAACGAGTCAGTAAGCGAACCTTCGGTAGCACGCACGGAGATCGTGCGCTCGTTGGCGAATGTGTACTGCAAGCGAGTACCTGCGAGGAGTTGTTCGAGCGCGGCTTTTGGCGTGTAGTCGCCGACGACACGCGGCGCAGGCATGTCGTCGGTGCCACTAGCCGGGAAGGCGAGCTGCAATCCGCTCTGCTCCGTGAACTGCATGAGCGCCTGTACTAAATTCGGCGCGGTAATATCGAAAGAGACCTTCTTAGTCGCCGGCGTCTCGCGTGCCTGGCCAGCGGCGCAGAGTATGAGAGCGACGAATCCGGCGACGGTGCAGCTATTGGGCATTCGCTTCTTCATTTCTTTAACTCCCCAAGCGTGAGAGGCTCGACAGACCCGCTCTTTCCATATACCTCCTCTGTATGCGCGGTCTCCGTGTCACTACCCTGAAGTATTCGAACCCTCGTGCATATGAATTGTGTTGTGGCAAGAGCAGTGCAACATCTTTCCGTTACCCAGCGCGTACTCGCGTACCGCTGCTGTATGACGTCCGCCAAAGGATGGCGGAATGTGAAGGTGAAAGCGGAGGAGTTCTACCGAGGTTGGGGGGCAACCTCTTCGGTCCGAGCGCACGATCGGTCGCTTCGCCACACCTGGTCCTGTTTGTGGGCTCCCACAGTATGTAGTTGGGACGCCGTCTTTACCACGTACGTTGGGCGGGGCTTTTTCCGTTACGTCTTGTGTAAAGAAGCAGAAACTTCTGCTCCGTTTTATATTAACTATCGCTCATAGGTCAGGGTAACCCTTGCCGTCGGCGGTTTACCACGAGTTGAATACGAACGAGACAACGCCGACCGATGCAGCTGAGCCGGCCACTTTTGCCCAGAAGGTCGCAGCTGCACCGCCACTTGGTGAAGCGGCTACGGGCTGGCGAAGACGTGCCCATGATCTCGAACGACGTAATAGAGTCGGTGCTTCGCTGGGCCGTAGCTATCGTGCCCGATATTATTTTGGCAGCTTACCGCCAGCCCGGTAGAAGCAGGAAGCCCACGGCGAGTTCGAGAGCGAGCATCCCGGCTACTGCGGCGCGCAGGATACGTTCTACGTGGGCAATCTCAAGGGCGTGGGCCGCATCTACCAGCAGACCTTCATCGACACGTACTCGAAGGTGGCGTTCGCC
>CAZFTZ010000139.1:0-3401 GCA_964521875.1 uncultured Cellulomonas sp.
ACCCGGCCGCGCGCTCGTCGGACATCGAGCCGCGGTAGGTGCGCAGGAACGCCTCGTACGCGCCGCAGGAGCGCAGCAGGTCCACCCAGCTCGGCCCCGCCGCGCCGGCCAGCGCACGCGTGGTGAGCAGCCGCGCCGTCATGTCGGCCCGCTCGATCGACCGGCCCAGCACCATGAAGTGCCACGTCTCGTCGCGCGACATCGCCGAGTCGACGATGCCGGCGTGCACCGCGGCGCGCTCCCGCACCCAGGTGAAGAAGTCGTGCGACCGGCCCGAGCCCATCCGCACCGGCAGCTGGGTCCACGTCGTGTTGAGCGACTCCCACAGCTCGGTCGAGATGATCTCCCGCACCCGGCGCGCGTTCTCCCGCGCGGCACCCAGCGACCCCGCGACCGACGACGGCGCGTCCCGGTCGTAGGCGAGCCAGGCGAGCACGTCGTCGCGCCCGATCTGCGCCTGGTCGGCGGGCACGACGCGGTCCATGACGGACAGCAGGGAACGGCAGGCGAGATCCTCCTCGGCCCACGGGTCCTCCGCGAGCAGCTGGACGTGCACGTCGACCAGGCGCGCGGTGTCGTCGGCCCGCTCCACGTAGCGGCCGATCCAGAACAGCGACTCGGCGATCCGACTCAGCACGGCCCGCTCCCCGCCGACTGCTGCTGTTGCTGCTGCATCGCCTGGACGGCGAACGCGTCAGGCCCGGCGTCGATCGGCACCGAGGCATCCTTCGGCACCGCCTGCGGCAGCGCCTCGTGGCGCCGCTCCGCACGCCGCGGCAGCGTGCCGCCCAGCACCCAGGTGTCCTTGGAGCCCCCGCCCTGCGAGGAGTTGACGACGAGCTGCCCTTCGGGCAGCGCCACGCGCGTCAGGCCGCCGGGGAGCACGTACACCGTGTCGCCGTCGTTCACCGCGAACGGCCGCAGGTCGACGTGCCGCGGCCGCAGCCCGTCGTCGACCAGCGTCGGGACGGTCGACAGCTGCACCACCGGCTGGGCGATCCAGCCGCGCGGGTCCGCCAGCAGCCGGTCCCGCAGCGCGGCGAGCTCGGCGCCGGTGGCGAACGGGCCGACGACGATGCCCTTGCCGCCCGAGCCGTCCACGGGCTTGACCACCAGCTCGTCGAGCCGGTCGAGGACTTCGGTCAACGCACCGGGGTCCTCCAGCCGCCAGGTGTCGACGTTGGCGAGGATCGGCTCCTCACCGAGGTAGTAGCGGATCAGGTCGGGCACGTAGGTGTACAGCAGCTTGTCGTCGGCCACGCCGTTGCCCACCGCGTTGGCGATCGTCACCGTGCCGTTGCGCGCGCACGTCATCAGGCCCGGGCAGCCCAGCAGGGAGTCGGAGCGGAACACGACCGGGTCGAGGAAGTCGTCGTCCAGCCGCCGGTAGATCACGTCCACCCGGCGGCGCCCCTGCGTGGTGCGCATCCACACCCGGCCGCCGGCACAGAACAGGTCGCGGCCCTCCACCAGCTCGACGCCCATCGACCGCGCCAGCAGCGTGTGCTCGAAGTAGGCGCTGTTGTAGACCCCGGGCGTCAGCACGACGACGGCCGGGTCGTCGACCCCGGGCGGCGCGGCCGCGATCAGCGCGGACAGCAGCCGGCGCGGGTAGTCGGCCACCGGCCGGATGCGCAGCGCGGCGAACAGCTCCGGGAACGTCTGCGCCATCGAGCGGCGGTTGGCCAGCACGTACGAGACGCCGCTCGGCACCCGCACGTTGTCCTCGAGCACCCGCCAGGTGTCCTCGCCGTCACGAATGATGTCGATCCCCGAGACGTGCACCCGCACCCCGTTGGGTGGCGTGATGCCGCGCACCTCGCGGTGGAAGTGCGACGAGGAGACGATCACCTGCCGCGGCACCACACCGTCCTGCACGCACTCCTGCGGGCCGTAGACGTCGGCGAGGAACGACTCCAGTGCACGGACCCGCTGCGAGACCCCCGGGGCGACGTGGTCCCACTCCGCGGCGGACACGACGCGCGGCACCACGTCCACCGGGAACGGGCGCTCCTCGCCCGCGAAGTCGAACGTCACGCCCTGCGTCAGGTACGAGCTGGACAGCGCGTCGGCGCGCGCCCGCAGCTCTGCTTCGCTCATCTGCGCCAGCGCGCCGTACACCTGCTGGTAGGCGGTGCGGACCCCGCCCTCCCGGCCGAACATCTCGTCCCAGGCGCGACCCGCCGGGTAGCCGTCGAAGAGGTCCGCCATGGGCGCAATCTAGGCGTCCATTGTCACGGCCGCGTAACACCGGCCGACGAGGTCAGCGCCGGGTGCTCGTCGGCCCCCGGGCGCCTGGCGACACCGCCTCTGGCTAGGGTGCGGCCATGGCGAACCTCTGGCGGGACCTGCTGCGCAGCGGTCTGCAGGCGGTGGCGCAGGCGACTCGGGTCACCGTCCGTTCGACGACCGCCCCGGCCCGCCGTGCCACCGTCCGCCGCCCGACGACGGTGCCGCGGCCTTCGCACGTCGCGCTGCCCGACTTCGACGGCCGGCTCACCCCGGCGTACGCACCGGACCTCGACGGCGACGCCGACCCCGGCGAGGTCGTCTGGACCTGGGTGCCGTTCGAGGACGACCCCTCGCAGGGCAAGGACCGACCCGTGCTCGTCGTCGGGCACGACGAACCCCACCTGCTGGGCCTCATGCTGACCAGCAAGGACCACAGCAGGAACGCCGAGAAGGAGGCACGGCTCGGCCGGCACTGGATGGACATCGGCAGCGGCGACTGGGACGCCCAGCACAGGCCGAGCGAGATCCGGCTGGACCGCGTGCTCCGCATCGACCCGGCGAAGGTCCGCCGCGAGGGCTCGATCATGCCGAAGGCGATGTTCGACCGGATCGTCGAATCGCTGGCCGAGGTCAAGGGCTGGTAGCATCGACGCTCGCGTGTCCGCCCGGGTTCGCACCGGCGTCCCCACCGCCATCACCCCCGCGGCCGGCACTGCCCTCAGACGTTCCTGACCAGCACATCCCGAAAGAGTCCACACGTGGCCAACATCAAGTCCCAGCTCAAGCGGATCAAGACGAACGAGAAGGCCCGCCTGCGCAACAAGGCGGTGAAGTCCGAGCTCAAGACGTACGTCCGTCGCGTCCGCGAGGCCGTCGCCGCCGCCGACAAGGAGAAGGCGTCCGAGGCGCTCGTCACCGCGTCGAAGAAGCTCGACAAGGCCGTCTCCAAGGGCGTCATCCACGCCAACCAGGCCGCCAACAAGAAGTCGGCCCTGGCGAAGGCCGTCGGCGCGCTCTGAGCCGAAACCCCTGACGAACGAGGAGGGCCGCACCCGGGGGGTGCGGCCCTCCTCTTCTGTCCGGAGCCCGCCGGGGTCGCGTCAGCCGACCCAGATGCTCTGGTTCGCAAGAAGCGGGAGGCTGACCCGGAATCCGGCTTCGAGCAGAGC